>NZ_CEYIHJ010000120.1:0-6026 GCF_982836095.1 Kosmotoga sp. | reverse complement strand
AGTTATGAGTTAAAGAACTGAGTTACGAGTTGCGAGAATTCGAAAGTACGAGAACCAAGAATCCGAGAGCTGAGATCAAGAGCTGAGTTACGAGATCCGAGAACCGAGAAGGACCGAAGTGACGAGAGTCCGAGAAAAAAGATCAAGAAACGAGTTGCGAGAAGAAAAACATCTAAACCCTAACAACTAAACCATAAACCCGTTCTTTGATACCCTAGACCCTGTTCTTCAATTACCAATGTTATAATGGAAGAAACACCTGAGGGGGGATAGTGTGAGGCATTATTCCAGCGTTTCAAGCGTTACGATGATTGGATTGAATGCTTACAGGATAGCAGTGGAAGTTGATGTTGACAGAAAAGCTGTAATTCATGATATCGATATAGTTGGTCTTGGCGATACTGTTGTAAAAGAAAGCAAGAAAAGAGTTAAGAGTGCTCTAAAAAATTCTGGTTTTCCCTTTCCAAGGGGGAAAATAACCATAAATCTTGCCCCAAGCGATATCAAGAAAGAAGGCTCTTATCTTGACCTCCCCATGGCTGTTGGCATTTTGAAAGCTTCGGATATTGTTCAGAAGGATATTTCAAAGTTTCTTTTCTTCGGTGAATTAGGTCTGGATGGCCGTGTTAGAAAAGTCAGAGGCGTGCTGCCAGCACTTCTAAGGCTTTCAGAGGAAGAGGAGAAACCAATAATAATATTACCTGCTTCAAATGAAGCTGAAGCCTCTATTCTTAAAAATATAGATGCATACACGGTGAAAAACCTTTCTGAACTCGTTGCATTTCTCAATGGAAATATAAAAAAGAATCCCATAGCTTATAAAGAACCGGAGCTGAAACACACTGTTGTCGAAGACCTTTCAGACATAAAAGGCCAGGAGTTTGCAAAGCGCGCCGCAGAAGTAGCGGCAGCTGGTGCACACAATTTGCTCCTTAAAGGTTCACCGGGATGCGGTAAGACAATGCTTGCAAGAAGGATCCCTGGAATACTTCCCAAAATGTCTCTGGAAGAAGCAATAGAAACGACCAAGATTTACAGTGTAGCTGCTTTGCTTGATGGAAAAGGCCTGGTAGTAGAACGACCATTTAGGGCACCCCATCACACAGCTTCAACAACAGCTATCATAGGGGGAGGGAGTGAAGCCAAGCCGGGTGAAATTAGCCTTGCGCATAATGGCGTACTATTTCTTGATGAGCTCCCTGAATTCAGGCGAGATGTCCTTGAGGCGCTTAGGCAACCTCTTGAAGACGGAACCGTAACCATATCAAGAGCCAGACTCACAGTGACTTATCCGGCGAGGTTCATGCTTGTTGCGGCTCAAAATCCATGTCCTTGCGGTTGGTATGGAGACAGAAACCACGAATGCACTTGTTCTTGGAATGACATCAAGCGATACAACAAGAAAATTTCAGGTCCCATAGAAGATAGGATAGATATCTTTGTAGATATGCCACGTCTGGAATTCTCTGAATACTCCGAAAGGCGAAAAGGCGAAAGCTCTGAGAGTATCCGCAAAAGGGTTGAAAGAGCCAGAGAGAGGCAATATGCGCGTTTGAAAGTACTCGGGAAATATTTCAATAGCCAATTGAGCCATAGGGAAATCGAAGAGCTCATCCCCCTGGATTCAACAGGAGTCAAGCTACTGGAATCTGCAGTTGAGAAGCTCAAGCTCACAGGGCGTAGCGTGGATAAAGTCTTAAAAGTGTCTCTTACCATTGCTGACCTTGAAGGTTCAGAAAGAGTTCTTCCGCGACATATAGCAGAAGCCATTCAGTACAGGAAAAAAGAAGTTAACCTCTAAAATAACTTATTGTCAAATAATTCTTGTAGAATCATTGTGAAATTAATCACATTACCTGAGGTCAAGGGATTTCCTGAGATCGAGGGGCAGAGTAAAATTCACAATGTTTGTGAATATCTTTGGTCATAAATCTGTCCCCGGCTCAGCCGGGGATTTTAATTTGAGGTGATAGCTGTGAAAACCGAATTGAAAAATTTCATCGATGTCGAAGAAATTCAGAGCCATCTTGAAAACACAAAAAAGCCTGATTTGAAGAAAATCGAAGCCATTATTCAACGCTCACTGGACAAGAACAGGCTTGAACCAGAAGAAGTTGCAACGCTATTGAATGCGAAAGCTCCGGAAGTGCGTGAGCGCATTTTTGAAGGTGCTCGGGAACTAAAAAGAAAGATATATGGAAATAGGATAGTGCTTTTCGCTCCATTGTATATTGGCAATAAGTGTATCAACGATTGTGTATATTGTGGATTCAGGTCAAGCAATCGTGCGGTTCTTAGAAAGACACTTTCTATGAATGAATTAGAGACAGAAGTGAAAGCTCTTGTATCGCGTGGGCACAAACGCCTGATTCTCGTTTATGGTGAACACCCTCTTTATAACGCGGATTTTATAGCAGCCACTGTAAGAAAAGTGTATTCTGTGAAAGAAGGTAATGGAGAAATCAGAAGAGTTAATATAAACGCGGCTCCTCTCGACGTAGATGATTACAAAAAAGTCAAAGAAGCTGGAATTGGTACATATCAAATTTTTCAAGAGACCTATCATCCTGAAACCTATAAGAAAATGCATCCCAGAGGCCCCAAATCGGATTTTCTGTACAGATTATATGGGCTTGACAGGGCGATGGAAGCGGGGATAGATGATGTTGGAATAGGTGCTCTGTTTGGGTTGTACGATTGGAAATTTGAAGTTATGGGACTGCTATATCATACTATTCATTTGGAAGAACGATTTGGCGTTGGACCGCATACCATCTCATTCCCAAGGATAGAGCCAGCTATTGGCACACCAATTACGGAACAACCACCTTATCGGGTATCTGATGACGACTTCAAACACCTCGTTGCGGTAATAAGGCTGGCAGTACCATACACCGGGATGATACTCACAGCGCGTGAGCCCATAGAAGTCAGACGAGAAGTGCTTAAGTTGGGTGTATCTCAGATAGATGCGGGCTCAAATATTGGTGTTGGGGCATATTCTACTGAAGACAAAGAGGCCTATAAAAAATCACAGTTTTCCCTTGGAGACACCCGACCGCTTGATGTTGTGATAAGAGAACTTGCGGAAGATGGCTATATTCCTTCCTTTTGCACAGCATGTTATCGCCTCGGCAGAACAGGGGAGCATTTCATGGAATTCGCCATCCCTGGTTTTGTGAAGAGATTTTGCCAGCCAAATGCCATCCTTACTTTCTCTGAATATCTGAACGATTACGCCTCACCCGAAACTAGAGAAGCCGGTTTAAGAAGAGTTCAAGAGGAGATAAACAGCATCGATAACCCCGAGATAAAAAAGACACTCTTGAAGTATCGCGAGAGACTGGACAATGGAGAAAGAGATCTTTATTTCTAAAGTACTCGAATTACTCAGAGAATATTCCAAAGAGGGTTGTAAATTGTGGCTTGCTGAAAGTCACGGTCGGCGTTGGGCTTATATAGGTGGCTATGGGGATGAGCACTTTCTTCCACCTGAAAGAATAGTAACTGTAGGCAAATTCGCCATTTTTGGAGAGATGGTAAAGGAAAAAAACAAAAAGAATTTGATAAAAGATATCAGGAGCCTATTGGAGGAAAGCAGTGGATAGGAAACGTTTCAAAGTTATGGAAGAAATAAAAGAAAAAGGCTTTGAAAAGCTTTTAGAAATAGCTAAAAAAGCCATCGAAGAAAGCGACCTTTCTAAGGAAGAGCTTAGATATCTCCTTTCCCTTGAAGAAGGGGAAGAAAGAAGGCTTCTCTTTAAACTGGCAAATGCTTTCAGGCATGATTATATGGGAGATATGGTATTTATCAAGGGAGTAATTGAATTCTCCAACTACTGCAAAAAGAATTGTGCTTATTGTGGTATCAGAGCTTCAAACAAAGTAAATAGATACAGAATGTTACCCGATGAAATTATATCCATGGCAAAAAACATGGCAGAACTCGGTGTAGATACGATAATTTTGCAATCAGGTGAGGATCCGTATTACGATCTTGAAACGCTTGTGTACATAGTATCCACCATAAGGAGTACCACCTTTGTACCAGTTTCGCTTTCAATAGGGGAATTACCAAAGTCTGCATATTTAAAGCTAAAACATGCGGGAGCTTCGAAAGTCTTGTTAAAACACGAAACCATCAATAAGAAAGTATTTGAAGCAGTTCACCCGGATGATGACTACGATGCAAGGGTCGATTTGCTTGATTACATCATCTCGATAGGCTATATCGGTGGTTCAGGTAACATCATCGGTTTACCGGGGCAAACCATTGAAGACATCGCAGACGATATTCTCTTTATGAAGCGTGTTGGTGTAAAAATGATTGGCTTAGGACCTTTTGTACCCGCAGAAGGGACTCCACTTCAAAGTTTTCCGCATGGAGACCCAGAACTAACATTGAATACATACGCTGCTATCAGACTTACCATGCCACGTGTTTTCATGCCTGCAACTACTGCATTAGGAACGATAGATGAGGCCAAACAATTTGAAGCCTTTAACGTTGGCTGCAATGTAGTAATGTGCAATTTCACACCAGAAAAATACAGAAAGGACTACATGATTTACACAGGAAAGGCTAAAGTGGAGTTTTTTCAAACAGCCAGAAGGCTTAAAGAAATGGGATTCAAACTAAGCATTAAAATCCTTAGAGAGCTTGAGAAGCACGAGAAGGGTGTGATGAATCGATGCTGACAACAGGTGGGTACAGAAAATATCTCGGCTTTTTTGGAAAGCGAAATGCCGGAAAATCCAGCCTTATAAACAGGCTCGTTGGGCAGGAAATCTCTATTGTAAGCGAACAGCCGGGTACTACAACCGACCCGGTATATAAATCTCTTGAAATACACCCCATAGGGCCTGTTACCGTCATTGATACTCCAGGTGTAGATGATGCAGGCGAGCTGGGTGAGTTGCGCGTTGAGCGGGCAAAGAGAGTTCTTTATAAGATAGATCTTGCAATACTTGTCGTAGACAATAACTGGAATGATTATGAAGAATGGCTGATAAACTCCTTTAAAAAGATGGACATTCCCTTTGTGATAGCGTTGAACAAAAGTGATTTAAACCATGATCATACAGATATATTGAAGCATGTTGAAAAATTTCCCCATCTATTAGTTTCAGCGAAAACCGGTGAAGGAATAGAAAAACTCAGAGAATTAATTGCAAAAGAGCTCCCTGAAGAAGAGGAAATTCCTTTGCTGTCTGATTTAGTTGACGGTGGCGAAATAGTGTTGCTGGTTGTCCCAATAGACCTTGGAGCACCAAAAGGCAGGCTCATCATGCCACAGGTAGAAGCAATAAGGGAAACCCTGGACAGAGAAGCAATTTGTATAGTGGTTAAGGAACGGGAGTTGAGATGGGCACTTGAAAAACTAAAAGCTCCTCCTGCCCTTGTAGTTGCTGATTCCCATCTTATCAGCAGAATTGCTGCTGACGTTCCCGAAGAAATACCTCTTACAACTTTTTCCATTCTCGAAGCCCGCCATAAAGGAGATCTTTTTGAGTTGGTTAAAGGAGTGAAAGCCATTGAAAACTTGACACCCGAAAGCAAAGTGGTAATTATGGAAGCCTGCTCTCATGTTCCACTTGTTGAGGACATCGGGCGGGTGAAAATTCCGCGATGGCTTACCAATCATGTTGGTGGAGGAATAGAGTTTGAGATAAAGTCTGGGAAGGAATTCCCGGAAGATCTTGAAAACGTAGACATGATTGTACACTGTGGAGGCTGTACTCTCACCCGAGCTATGATGTTACGAAGGCTTAGAGAAGCCAAAAGGCGTGGTATTCTAATTTCAAACTATGGCGTGGTAATTTCATATTTACACGGAATACTGGATCGGGTGTTAAACCCTTTTCCAGAAGTGCGAGCTTTGCTCGAAGAGGCGAATAAAGAGAATCAAAGAACTTAAAGACCGAGTTACGAGTTACGAGTAGCGAGTTACGAGTCACGAGTATATCAAAAGCCGAATTACGATGTTCAAATAACAGGGAAATGGGAGCTGAGAAAATAATAACCG
>NZ_CEYIHJ010000119.1:0-6034 GCF_982836095.1 Kosmotoga sp. | reverse complement strand
TTGTATCCATTGCCATAATTCAATGATGATGAATTTATGAAAGCTCAAATTCATCAAGGAGTTGGAGCTTTGTTTTTTTTTGATTTTTTACAAGACCATCAAAAAGTTCCTTTCGTAATTCGATTTTAAGATGCCTTGGATAATTACTGGATCGTACTTCCAGTAGAAGTGTATAATATTCGGTTTGTGCGTCGGTCAAATCATATTCTTGTTCTAAGGCTTGCTTAATTGGTCCTCTGCGTTTTGTCAAGTGCGAATGGGATGTTTTACCCACTGAAACTTTTGCTAAAGCCCCCGTAAGTTCGGGCCGTGGCAGAATTATTAAGAAGAATTCGAATTAAGGATTTCTGCTTTAACAGCATAAGCCACATTTATAGGATTTGCTCTAAAACCTTTACTTTAACACTTTTTCTTGTTATTTTTTTGCCATATAAGCGCCCCCTGTTTTATGGATTGTTTGTAACATCTCAATAAATTATGGAGTCGAGTCAATATGATTATTTCATATACAAGAACTTATTGAGAAGTTGCGATTGTTTTTGCCAACATCCCATTATAGCAGGATTTCCAGATAGCTTGTTCTATTTTTTGCTCAGCAACCTTCAAAATTCAAGTATCAGCTTGTCCGAAGGACGCTAATTTGAAGAAACATAAAAAACCGCTTAGATATGTATTTTCTTATTTACCATGAAGAATTTAAAACAGGCCATTGTCAATGCGATAAACCGCTTTATCATTATTCAGAAAAAAGAAGGGTATTGGGTCTTTGACCTGGAAGCGGATACCACAATCACATCCGAATACATAATCCTCCAGCGATTTTTGGGCAAAGAGATTGATCCGGATCTCAAAAATCGTCTATCCCGATATATTTGCAGCAAACAGCTTCCAGATGGAGGCTGGCCCATCTACGAAAAAAGCGCAGCTAATGTCAGCGCTTCCGTCAAGGCCTATTTCGCTCTTAAGCTGATAGGCGACTCACCTGAATTATCGCATATGGCAAAAGCGCGCAAACTCATATTAAGCCTTGGCGGTGCAGCAAATGTTAATGTGTTTACACGTATTACCCTTGCCTTGTTTGGACAGATACCCTGGCATACAGCCCCGGCCATGCCTGTTGAAATCATGTTTTTGCCTAAATGGTTTTTTTTTAACATAAACAAGGTTTCTTACTGGTCTCGCACAGTAATCGTGCCACTGCTTATTCTTTATGCCAAGCGGCCGATTTGTCTCCTGAGACCGGAAGAGAGAGTGCCGGAGCTATTTCTGGAACCGCCCGATAATCTTTTTCATCTCGATCACTGCATACCCGGCCATTTTTGCAGAAATTTATTCATACTCTTAGATCGTATCTTGAAACGGATCGAGCGATTGATTCCTCAAGCTATCCGAAAAAAGGCAATCAGGCTCGCACAGAAATGGACTTTAGATCATATGCAATGCAAAGGCGGCCTTGGTGGCATCTTTCCGGCTATGGCCAATGCAGTCATGGCCCTTAAGGTTTTAGGTTATCCTGATAATCACCCGGATATGGCGCGCGGAATTAAGGCGATAAACGATCTGCTGGTCACCCACGGCAACAAGACTTTCTGCCAGCCGTGTGTTTCGTCGATCTGGGATACCTGCTTAATTCTTTCAACTTTGTGTGAAGCCGGCATCCCATCTGACCACCAATCCCTGACGTCTGCTATAGACTGGCTTTTTACGAAACAAATCTTTGTTACTGGAGACTGGAGCACTAAAGCGCCAAACCTTGAACCGGGTTGCTGGGCGTTTCAGTTCGAAAACAGATTCTATCCTGACGTGGACGATACGGCCATGGTTCTTATGGCTATGATTCGTGCCGGTGTTTTAAATGGGGACAAGTATAAGGAAAAGATAAAAAGAGCTGTGAACTGGATCATCGGCATGCAAAGTTCGGATGGTGGTTGGGGTGGTTTTGATATTGACAACAATAACCTTTACCTTAATAATATACCGTTTGCCGATCATGGTGCATTGCTTGATCCAAGCACTTCTGATCTGACGGCACGTTGTATTGAGCTTTTGTCCATGCTTGGCTATCGCCGTGATTTTCCACCCATCGCCAGAGCACTTTATTTTCTTCGAAAGAATCAGGAAGAAACCGGTGCATGGTACGGGCGATGGGGGGTGAACTATATATACGGTACATGGTCTGTGATCATGGGCTTAAGGCAGGTAGGTGAAGACATGTCTCTTCCCTATGTTCGGAAGGCAATTGAATGGTTGAAATCCTGTCAGAATAAAGATGGCGGCTGGGGTGAAGCCTGCGATTCTTACAATGCCCCCTGTTTAGCTGGTAAAGGCGACAGTACAGCATCGCAAACCGCATGGGCTCTGCTTGGACTCATGGCTGCAGGCGAAGTAAAGAGTTCTGCTGTCCAAAAAGGTGTAAACTACCTGCTAAGCACCCAAAATGCGCAGGGCGGATGGGACGAAAAGTTCTTTACCGGTACAGGCTTTCCAAGGGTTTTTTACCTGCGCTACCACGGATACAGCCAGTATTTCCCCCTTTGGGCTCTGGGTGTATACCAGCGGCTTAGCCAGGGACAAATCATGTGTCAGGATGAGATAAGATTGAAAAAATCTATATACGGTCAAACTATGGGGCCAGAAGATTGTGGTCGGTAAGACGCAACACTTTCTTCAAGCTGGCCTGTGCAGCAAGAAAGTTACGGCAGAGGCAAACAAGTGCAAAGATTTCTTGAGGGTGCCGGGCAAGGCTTTTGAGCAGGGACAAAGGGCGCAATCCGCCAAACTCATCGACGCCTGCCACAGCGCTTGCTGGAATAGACATATCTGCCGAATCAGAGATAGCACGTATAGCCACAAAAGGTACGTTTGCCTGAAGCGCTACCCGGGCTACTGCAACGCTCTCCATATCCACGGCAACAGCCCCGAAATTTTTGAATAATGCTCTCTTCTCATCAGGATTTATCAGCACCGTCGTACTTTGAATAAGTGGCCCCGTGTGGAAATTCACATGCCCGTTTAGCCGGCTGCAAAGGCGTTCATGCCAGGTAGTATTTACTAAATAGCCTGTTTGATTCGAAGAAAAAACTCTTTCGGGTATGATCAGACTGCCGGGAAAAAGTTCGGCGCTTAGTCCACCTGCGCTTCCCCAGCTGAGTAAAGCGGTCGCCCCCTCTTTTACCAATGTCCTGCCTGCGAGGTGTGCCATTTTAGGACCCAACCCAGACAATATTACGATGGTTTCCTCGGATACACGACATACCTCATCAGCAGATATTGGCTTTTTTACCAGGCACTGCGCCTCTGCTTTAAGCGCCACTACGATTCCAAGGAGTGTCAAAATATTCCCCTATTAGCCAAGATGCGTTATTATATGATAAGCCATTGAAATAGTAAATTTACTCGCTTAACAAGTTTGTCCGCCAGCCAAGCCCTCCTATCATTCGCCTGAGGCGCAGTCGATGGCGGACGGGCTCGCCTGCCACTACGAAGCCCGCCCTCCTGCCAAGTGGAGCGAGGCGGACAGGGCACGAGCAAGCAGGTCACAATTGGAATATCGAAATGCCGGCTTAGTCTGAATCCTCTTCGATGATTTGCTGCTGAATGTGCATCTTCTTCAAAAGAGTTTCAAACGATTTATGTTTAATTACTCTTGAGAAAGATTTTCGATAGTTTTTGACGATACTGACACCGTCGATCTTTACATCATAAATAAGAGATTCCTTTTTTGCCGATGTCAGGAGGTAATCGACAGAAATTTCATCATTTAACCTGATGATGACAGTTTTTACTAATTTCCGCTTCTGATTAATATTCTCTTCAATGTAACGGACTTCTTCTTGCTTGAGAAAGTCCAAAACCAGCCTTGTATAGGAATCCAGGAACAGGTCTCGAAAGGCGGCCTTGAATTCTGCCCATTGAGTATCATTGAGCTTTGTCCGAAAGTCTTCCAGCACTTTCTCGGACATCATATCGAAATCAAAGCTGTTTGCAACAATCTTTTCAATAGCAATCCTTCTTTTATTTCTGAATTCATGAGCCTGGATCTGGGGATCGGTCTGGATGGAAATCACCTGATCAAGTATACGTTTGACTATCTTGGTGGGTTCTCCTGCGATACCGTGGAAACACAGGAAAACAAGAGAAAGGGGAAAGAGCATCGCCAGTATGAAAATTTTAGATTTCATATTTACTCCTTATTCCAAAAAATTAACTGTAAGATTACCCATAGTCAGGCAATTTATTTTTTCATGTTTTGTTCTACAGAAAGATGAGTCGCCGAATGAAGTTTCCCCCTTTTTGAAAAGTTTTTAACTAGTTGTAAAATTGAAGGGATTAAAAATATTGCTGCGGTCAATATGCTAATGCTTCCGATCATAGCGAGCAATCCCAGGCTATACACCCCCTGGTGGTTTGATATAGTGAGACTCCCAAAACCTATGGTTGTCGTAAGGCCTGTGAGAATGATCCCTTTGGCGGTGCTAAACGGGAGTACTATATCTTGGTTCTTACTTTCTAACTAATACCACTTTCCTTATCCGTTGTTGTCTACAGGTGCTGTTTCCTCTGATAAAAACTTAATCTTGGTTTGCAGTCTGGAGATTAAATCATCAAAACCCTTGTCTTTGATTACACTCACAAATTGCGCACGGGTATTTGCAAGTTGGCTAATACCGGAAATCTGTATATCTACAATGCGCCACTTGCCTTTTATTTCACGAAGCTTGTAGTAAAAATCGATTGTCTCTTCATTGGACTTTCTGAGCGTACTGATTACAGTAACCGTGTTGTGAGCTGATTTTGTTTCAGAAAGCACTTCAAACTTTTCTCCGGAGTATTCATCAAAACGTCTGGCGTACGTTGCAACTGACCAGGTGGTGTACGTATCTAATAACAGCTTCCGCCGTGTTTCATGCAGGGTTTTCCAATATCTTCCCACTGATTTTTTAGCCATAAAACACAGAGCAAAACTGTTTTTAATAATTGGTTCTAAAAGTTTGTAGCGCCCTGAGAAACCAATCTCATCAGCCCTCTTCATAGATTCTAAAAGGGTGGTATTGAATGTTTTAATAACATCTACTGCCTTGGAATGTTCAGCCTTTCCATGAAAGGGTGAAAGACTTATACATATAAAAATGACTGAATTTATAAACCACCCATATTTCGTCATTTTAAAGATACTCATAGAAGACCCTTTCTGTGATAGAAATTAAGCGTGGTTGATATCATGAATTGTATTCCTTAAGACAGAAATTTGGAAGCTTGATAAGTCTTGGTTACCTTTTATTCTTGATGGTTTGGTAAAAAGTAAACATGCAGGAATTAACATACTCTCTATTATGCTATATTCGCTTTTATAAGTCTATATGTAGTCATTCATTCAACAAAACGGACTTTTTGCCGAACCATCATTCTTAATATAATATCAAATGGTTATTTGTTACAATAATTTTTTATAGATATTCCCCACCTTGGAATCCAAAGCCGACTTCAGATAATACTTTTAAATTCAAAATTCTTCTGATAAGTTTGTTTATGGTCATGGTCCCCTTTTTTTCTTATATCGAATATAATTCAGCTTTCACCCATGGGGACACATCCTTAATGCTGACAAATTATTGATACTGCCAATGCGAAAAATAGCGTATCTTGCAACCGCTGCAGGAATAATCCTGTTTCTCTCATTAATAGTCCATGAAGGAGTTGCCGAGATTATGGCCGCCCTGTCAGTGGGCGGGTGGAATCTATTGTGGGTAGTCGTGTATTACCTGGTACCTATGGCACTGAGTACCTCGGGGTGGTACGGACTCATCTCCATAAAGAGTCGTCCACCTATTCTGGTTTTACTGTGGGCACGCTGGATAGGTGAATCATTTAATACCCTGTTGCCGGTAGCACAAGTAGGCGGCCACGTCGTCCGAGCTCAATTGGTTGCGCGCCACGATGTGACAAAAACAGAAGCCGGAGCTACCGTCATGGTTGACTTTACCTTAGGGATTGCCGCTCAATTTGTTTTTGCAATTATGGGCACGCTTCTGTT
>NZ_CEYIHJ010000118.1:0-6212 GCF_982836095.1 Kosmotoga sp. | reverse complement strand
TATGTGGGAATCTCGGCTCTTGGCTACTTTTTCAGGAGGGAAGTATAATGCCCAATTTCAAAGTGCACATTGCAGCTGGTATTTACACTTACCCCTTATATATTCTGATTTTCTATTTAGTGGCCAGTTTGTGGAGTTTTTCTCAGGAAATTGACCCTGCTGTGATTACACTTGGCTTTTTTTTGTACGTTCTTGGAAGCGACTTACCCGATATAGATGCAGGTGAATCTCTTGCAAGAAGAATAGCAGAGATTCTCATAGTAATCGTTGTGGCTTCCGGGCTTTTCATCGGGATTCTTTTGAAATATGCAGCTACTGCGTTGACTGAAATAGTGCGTTTCCAATTCATTTCGACTCCAATGTTGTTCTTTATCGCTGTCCTTGCAGGTATAGCCACTTCAAAAACATTGAGACTATTCAAGCACAGGGGTTTTCTACACAGCATCTGGGCTGGTCTTATTTACAGTGGCATCGTTTTTGGCGCTGCTTTTTCCATGAAAAACGATTCGTTAAAGGACATCCTTTTTCTCTCTCTGGCGGCCTTTTTTGGCTATAATCTTCATCTACTTTTGGATGTTACTGTGAAAGGCGGTTGAAAAATGAAAAGATTTATTGTTTTCTTCGATTTGATATACATATTGCTGGTATTTCTCCTTGTTTTTCTAATGGTAGGGCTTTTGTTTTCTGGAAAATGGCTTTTTCTAATATTTACCATTGTGGCGATTGTAGCCATTATGTATATAAGATTTATTCTCTTTGAAAAGCTTCAGGCTAAATTAAAAGCGGAAGAAGAAAATGAGGAAAACAAAGAGGAGAACTCTTAGTTCTCCTCTTTGTTGAATTCTAATGTTCTTTTGACCTGTTTTTTGACATGGAACTCGAGTTTGTCGCCCTCCTGAATACCGTCAAATTCTAATAGTTTAATTCCACATTCTTTTGGGGCATCTACTTTGTTGACCTCTTCTTTATAGTGCTTCAAAGATTCTATTTTTCCATCAAAGATTTCCTCGTTTCTCCTGTAAACTCTTACAAGACCTTCCTTTGTAACATAACCATCATGAAGCTGTACTCCTGCTATGTTGCCAAGCTTCTTAATTTTGAACACCTGCTTGACTTCACCGTGCCCAACGACTTCATCAACTTCCTCAGGTTCTAAGAGCCCTTCAAGAGCTTTTTTAAGATCATCGATGAGATCAAAGATGATTTCATAAAGCTTTATCTGCACACCTTCCTCTTCAGCTTGAGAACGGGCCTGGGAATCAGTTTTTACTTTGTAGCCAATGATTACCGCATCAGAAGCGGCCGCAAGCATAACATCACTACTATTTACCGGTCCAATGCCAGAGTGAACGATCTCTATATGAACTTCTTCTGTTTCCAATTTGGCCACGGCTTGTTTAAGTGCCTCAACGGCCCCAAAGGAGTCAGATTTTATTATCAAGTTCAATGTTTTTCTTTCACCTTCACCGGAAATCCTCATAAATTCTTCGAGTCTCACATGTCTTTTACCTTTGACCATTCTCTCTTTCTTTTGCTTCTCTTTTACAAAAGCTGATATTTCCCTTGCCTGGTCGAGATTGTCAACTACATATAAGATCTCATGCATGTCCGGAACTTCCTCAAAGCCTATTATCTGAACGGGATCGGAAGGACTAGCCATTTTTATCTTTTTCCCCATCTCATTCCTCAAAGCCCTTACCTTACCATGAGTTGAGCCCGCTACTACATAGTCACCTGCTCTTAAAATGCCATCTTTGATAATCGCTGTGGCAAGTGGCCCGACGCCTTTATCTAATTCTGATTCTATTATCACACCGCGTGCATTTCCCTCGGGAATACACCTAATCTCGCTCATTTCGGCTACAAGCAGGATCATTTCAAGCAACTCGTCAATGCCCTTACCCATCTTTGCTGAAATGGGTACCACAATCGTGTCTCCACCCCAATCTTCTGGAACCAGACCCAGTTTGGAGGCAAGTTGTTGTTTGGTCACATCGACATTTGCGTTTGGTTTGTCTATTTTGTTTATGGCCACTATTATGGGTACATTTGCTGTTTTCGCATGGTTAAAAGCTTCTATGGTTTGGGGCATAACTCCATCGTCTGCCGCCACTACTAGAACAACTATGTCTGTGGCTTGAGCACCCCGGGCTCTCATTTCAGTAAAAGCCTCATGACCAGGAGTATCAATAAAGGTTATCCTCTTTCCCTTTATCTCAACATGATAAGCACCTATGGATTGAGTTATTCCACCAATTTCCTTCTCAGCAACAGCTGTTTTCCTGACTCGATCAAGAAGAGTTGTCTTTCCATGGTCTACATGTCCCATGACAGTTACAACTGGAGGTCTTTGAACCAGTTTCGATTCATCATTGTATAGTTTCTCGTAATTTGCCTTCAAAGCTTCAAGGGGATCGGAGACTATTTCTTCTTTGAGCTCAACATTCCAGCCATATTGAGTGGCAATCTCCCGAGCCTCTTCAAGGTTAACTGCTTGAGCAGGCCTTAATATTATTCCCCGCATGAAGTGGTCCTTGATTATTTTCGAAAGTGGAACTTTTATCTTTTCAGCCAATATATTCAACTTCAGTTCTTCAGGATCCAGATACACGACCTTCTTGCTGCTCTCTTCGAGCGCCCTTTCAGCCTCTTCACTCTTCTTTCTCTTTTCCTCTTCATCCACGATTATTTCTTTCTCTTCTTCCTTTTTAGGTCTTTTCTTTTCAGAAATTTTTACAATTTTTGTTTCCTTTTTTTCTTCCTCGTAGAGGCTGGCGATTATGTTTACCGTCTCTTCATCAAGCATGGACATATGGCTTTTTACAGAAACACCCAATTCTTCGAGCTCATCCATAAGTTCCCTTGTGCTGATTTTCAACCTCTTTGCGAGTTCATATACTCTCGTTTTTGGCATCTTTTTCACCTCCAGACCTGACCAGTTTTATGATTTCAGCCGCGAGCCTGTCATCCGTTATCCCTACGGCCGAAATATTGCTGAGGCCAACGGCCCTGGCCAGATCAAACTTGCTTGTATGCTCTAACCTTACATAGACGGCACCGTGGCTCTGACATCTTTTTGCCCAGTCAGATTTTATTGAATCACTGGTATCACTGGCGATAACCAGCACCTTTTTTCCAGTCTTCTCACGCAAATATGAACGAATCATTTCTTTCCCGAAAACGATCTTGCCTGCTTTTTTCGCAAGTCCGAGATATGAAAGCAGTTTCCCTTCGTTGATAGAAACACCTCCATCAGTATCAATACTTTAGCTTAATTACCTTAACCTTTAGCTTTGAAAGCTCTTCTTTTCTATACACTAAAAGCTCTTCTCTTTCCTCATAATAATTATCGAAATATCCTAAAAATTTCTCAACGGGGGCTAAATTGAATTTCAAAGCTTCAGTCTTGAAATGCATGGGAATAATAACGCGTGGAGATAGTTTGTCAGAGAGCGCCTTAGCCTCCGCTGGTTCAATGGTATATACGCCACCCACTGGAATTAACAGCACATCGATTTCTTGTAGTTTTTCAAATAAATCGTTCTCAGGCATAGCTCCAAGGTCACCAAGATGGACCACACGTATTCCCTCGGGTGTAGTAATGTCGAAAATAATATTTGTCCCTCTTTCTGCCCCTCTGGAAGTGTCGTGATACGTCAAGTATCCCCTTATGCTAAAGCCAAGCCTCGCATATTCTCCAGGATCTTTGATTACTTCAAAATTCCCTTTTAAGAGATGATGGGCATTGTGATCAAAATGCTGGTGGCTCTCGGTTACCAGGTCAGGTTCAATGTTCGGTATCTTGTAACCTACTGATTTGTCAAAAGGGTCAGTCAAAAGGATTTTTCCTCCACTTTCAATGGAAAAGCATGAATGACCATGCCACTTTATCCTCATCTTACCACCCCCTCTTGATTATTATAGCACGCATTAATCGTAGCGTATTGAATGAAAAAAGGGCGATAAATCGCCCTTTTCTTTTAATTCCAGGAATTATTTGCCAAAGAAGAACCGCAGCATCTTTGGAAAACGCTTGGCCCAGAACTTCTCGTTGTGGAGAGCATCTTCATCTTCCACATAAAGAAGAGTCTCATCAGTTTGACCTATGTTTTTCAGAAGAGCAACCATTCTTCTGGTATCTTCCAGCACCTGTATGCCCTCTCCGATTCCCATATCAATATATACCTTTAAATTTCCAGCACCGGCATTTTTTACAAAATCGAAGATTTTTCCATCCGATACCCAGAAAGATGGACTCATGGCACCCACCATACCAAAAACTTCAGGTTTTTTAAATGCAGCATACAGTGATATCAGCCCGCCCATAGAAGAGCCGGCAATAGCTGTATTTTCTCTATTTGTAAGCGTTCTAAAATGATTATCTATATATGGCTTTAGGGTGTTGACGACAAAATCAACATAAAGATCCCCCTTCCCATTGCTGTTGTAATCTTTGTTCGAAAATGGCCAGGGGGAGTATTCTGTAAGGCGTTGATCACCCATATTATATATGCCAACAATAATAAGCTCTTTGATTTCGCCATTAGCTATGAGCTTTTCTGCCGTTTCATCAGCTTCCCATTCTCCCATAAAGGAAGTGGCGGCATCGAAAAGATTTTGTCCATCATGCATGTAAAGAACAGGATAGCTTTTTTGGATATCCTTTTTGTAGTTCGGTGGGAGATAGACTATTACCGTCCTTTTATTGTTCAATTCAGGGGAATATAGCTCGAATGTCTCAAAATTGCCGGTAAGTGTATGGAGGAGTTCCACTTCCTCACCACCTTTTTCGATAAAGTCTCTCCAGTGCTTAACTTCAAATTCAAAAACGCCAGACTTCGTTATTTTCATTGTGCGATTGGGTATTTCTTCACCCTTTTCCCCTTTTTCAACGGTTTCCCAGTTTCCTCGAGTGAATTTGAATTCTATATATTCACCTATTTTAAATTTCATAGTCAGTTCATAAACTTTGTCCGCTACTTTTTTCATTTCCGTGGCCGGATCACCTGGGTTCCAGCCATTGAAAGAAGCTCCTATGTAGATTTTTGCGTCCTTGGGGGTATAGTCAGGAATATGAACTCTAAAGGTAATTTCTACTTTGTCCTGAGAAAGCGCTTTCGCAGAATCCTTTGTAACTTCACCGGGCATAGAAGTATTTGGATCATGGTTTTGTTGCAGTGAACAAGCGGAAATAATCAAGACCAACAGCAATAAAAAAGGAAAAATTTTACTCATTTGAAGCCTTCCTTTTTAATAAGTCTTCCATTTAGATCACGTATATATAGGCTTACGGTGTCGCCAAATTCTATCACCCCAAAAGTTCCAGGGGTTCCGTCCTTTGGCAATGAGGGGCTTCCGGGATTCATGATAATTCTATTCTTATACGTACATAGCTCATGTATATGGGTGTGCCCTTTTATTATAATGACAGCATCTTCTGATTCCACAGGTTTGTGTCCATGGAAAACCAGTAACTTTTTTGAGTTTAGGTTTATGAATCTTATAGCTGGCAATTCGGAGACCCCCATAAGCATGAAGTCGATCTCTGCATCACAGTTCCCTTTAACTCCAATGAGCCTATCTCCAAACAATTTGAAGCTTTCTGCCAGTTTGGCTGGGTTATATCCGCGAGGTATCCTGTTTCTTGGACCATGATAGAGATAGTCACCGGCGTGGATAATGAAATCAATATCTCCAGTGAGGTCTATTATCTTTTCAAAGCTCTCAACAGAACCATGTGTATCAGAAATCACAAGGGCCTTTTTAACCATCTGAAATATACCACCTTTCCTTCCTCTGCCGTTATCTCAACTTCATTTTTCAGAGCGATATTCGAAACTCCAAATGGCTTTTCAAAGGACATCTTTTTGGCATTTAATTCATATTTGAAACCCTTTAGAGTTACTCGGGGTATTGATTCTCCCAACGGAAAGATAGACCAGGTTTCGCCGGGAACCGCAGGTAATGTTCTATATCCATATACCAAGCCAATCTCCAACCTTTCAGAGAGTATTTTTAATTCAAAGGTTCTTGAAAATTGTAGAAGTAACAGCAGTGTAGCCAGAAAGTGGTCCTCCCTTTCACCCGTTGCGGTTAGTAACAAAACACTTTCAAACCCCATGGAAGCGAGCTCTTTCAGAGCGAGTTCTGTGTCTGTTTCGTCTTTATCATGTGAGAACTTAATTACTTTAACTTTCTTTGAAAGGCACCAA
>NZ_CEYIHJ010000117.1:5044-6237 GCF_982836095.1 Kosmotoga sp. | reverse complement strand
TGGGGTTTAGATGTTCTCTCTCGTGACTCCTGACTCGTTACTCGGCTCTTGATCCCGCTTCTCGGCTCTTCAAAAATCGGGCATAGGGTTTAGCAAAAACCAAACCCTACACCCGAATCTTATTAGATCAATCATCCGGTATTAACTTTGCTCGTTCTTCCTTTATGGATATTGACACCGGAGCCCCTTCTTCAAAGCTGCCAGAAGTCTCGGCTTCTGCTTTCACCATTACTTCACCAAATTCCGTTTTCACGTAGGATTCAACGTAATTACCAAGATATACATTTGTGATTACCTTACCTTCGATGTGTCCTTTACCGGGAGTTTTCAAATAAAGGCCTTCTGGTCTGCATCCGAGGACATATTTCACATTCTCCGATATTTCTATTCCTTTTTTCAGTAGCAATTCTTTACCTTTTATCGAGACTTTCACACTCTCAGACTCAACAGCTTTGATTTCAATGGGGAAAAATGCGATTTTTCCCATGAAATTTGCAACGAATTTCGAATTAGGTTTTTCATAAACTTCGTTAGGAGAGCCAATTTGCATTATTTTGCCGTCGTTCATAACAACGATCCTGTCGGAAAGTGTCATGGCTTCTGTACGATCGTGAGTAACATATAGAGCAGTTATACCAACCTGCTTCTGTATTCTTCTTATTTCAACACGCATTTGTTCTCTCAGTAATACATCAAGGTTAGAAAGGGGTTCATCAAAAAGAAGGACAGAGGGCTCTACAACAAGGGCTCTTGCTAAAGCCACTCTTTGTTGCTGTCCACCAGAAAGGCTTGACGGTGGCCTATGCTCGAAACCTTTTAAGCCAACTAGCTCCAGAATTGAACTAACCTGTTCCTTTATTTTAGCTTTGTCCATTTTTCTCATTTTCAACCCGTAAGCAACATTGTTCCCCACACTCATATGCGGAAAGAGCCCGTAGCTTTGAAATACCATGGCAATGTCGCGCTTCCAGGGTGGTATGAATGTGACGTCCCCTTCGCCTATCAGTATTTTTCCCTTCGTGGGAGTCTCAAAGCCCGCAATCATTCGTAAGGTAGTTGTTTTCCCACAACCCGAGGGACCCAAAAGGGTAACAAACTCACCGGGTTTTACACTGAAAGACACATCATCCACTGCGTTTATATCCTGTCCTTCAAAACCTTTGAATACCTTTGAAATATTTTTGAGCGTAACA
>NZ_CEYIHJ010000117.1:0-5034 GCF_982836095.1 Kosmotoga sp. | reverse complement strand
CATTCATATCACCCCGAAATTATGGTTTTTTCCATGTAGGAACTTTTCTTGACCAGTAATCTCATAAGACCAAAGACAGCGAGAATTATTATAATAAGAGTTGTCGCCAAAACGCTTGCCAGGCCGAACCTCAGGTTCTCTGAGAAGTTATATATGAGAATTGTAATGTGATACCATTTTGCGGAAATAAGGAAAATCACAGCGCTCACAGCGGTCATGGATCTAACGAAAGTATATGAAAGGCTTGAGATAAAGGCAGGTCTAATCAACGGGAGTACAATCGTTCTAAAGACAGTTGGTGAATCTGCTCCAAGACTCTGAGCTGCCTCTTCGATAGCGGGATCGATTTGCTTCAAGGTAGCAACTCCACTTTCTACGCCAACCGGCAGTTCCCTTATTATGTAATTTATTATGATTATAGCGCCAGTTCCAACCAGCAGCAGAGGAGGTTTGTTAAAGGCAATGATATAGCTGATACCTATCAACGTCCCCGGTATCGCGAAGGGCATTAAAACGAGTAATTGCAAGGGTTTCTTCCCGGGAAATTTTTTCCTGACGATTATCATTGCGACAATCATGGCAAGAATTCCAGCAATGGGGGTAGCAACTGCTGCCAACGTTGTTGTATCTATAAGGGCATCTTTAGCTCTCGACAAGGCTTCGGTGATATTCTCAAGGGTAAAGGAATAATCTATTCCCCAGTTTTTAACAAAACATCCGGCTACTATTGTTGAATAAAGCCCAATGAGAAAAGCTGAAATAACACCCATCATAGTTATCAAGAAGATCTTCACAGGCTTACTCGCTATCTCTACAATACGGGCACTCGGCTTTCCAGTTACAGTTACATAAGTCTTTCTATTCACCCAATACCTTTGAATCAAAAAGGCGACAAGCGTGGGTATGAGCAAAAGGATGGAAAGCGCAGCTCCATTTTGCAACCTGTGCATGCCCGTAACTTCAAGATATGCCTCAACGGATAGCACTTTATATTTTCCAGAAAGGATCAATGGATTTGCAAAGTCAGCCATGGAATTTGAAAAAACCAATAGCCACGAACTTGCAATTCCCGGAAAAGAAAGAGGCAAAGTAACAGTGGTAAATACTTTCCATCTATTTGCCTGCATATTCATTGAGGCTTCTTCAAGGGTGGAGTCAATGGCTTCTAAAACACCGCTCAGAACAAGAAAAGCTATTGGAAACATACCCATTGTTTGAACAATAACCAAGCCATCGAGTCCGTATATGTCGAAAGAAGTCAATCCAAGCAACTTGCGTGTAATAAGCCCATTGTTCCCAAAAAGCAAAATGATGGAGAGCGTTAGTGAAAATGGTGGGGAAATCACAGGCATAGTGGCCATTGTTGCAAAAAATTTCTTTCCCTTTAACTTCATCCTTGTTAGAGAAAAGGCAAAGAGGAATCCAATCAATGTAGATGTTGTGGCCGTAAACATCCCTAATTTTATGCTTCCCCAAAGCGCAAGAGAATAATTTTTTGTTGTTAGGACTTTTTTCCAAACATCCAGACTAAACTCACCATTCTGGAAAATCGTCAATTTGAAGGCTTCATAAAGCGGATAAGCAATGAATGTTCCGACAATGATGAATACAATGAGTATGGTAAATCCCAACGTGGGATCCCTCATAAAACTTGTAATGAAAGATACAATAAAAACAACACCTATCAAAAGCAAGGCAAAACCCCAAATGATTCTTATGGTTTTGAGAATCCCTGAGGCATTGTGCAGCAAAACTAAAGAGCCAGTTACCATGCCGTATTCCGGCTCAAGAACAGGAACAAAAGTAACAAAATATTGGTTGTCTTTTATTTTTAAAATGCTTTCATGAAAATACGCTTCTTCATAAACTGTACTCTCTATACCATAATCAAAAAAATCCATTGTCTTCAACTTTAAGAATAAATCAGCGCTTTCAGCGCTTTGGTAAAAGTACTCTGGTGTTTCGCCGTATTCTTCAAGTCCCTTGATATAAACCACCTGTACATCAGGGTATTTAGCGTTCATATCTTGAAGCCAATTTTTGATGTTTGCCTTTGGAATAGAAGACGAAATGAGGTTGGATATTTCTATGATTCGTTTCTTTCCTGCGTCAACGAATTCCTTTTCAATGCTATTAAATACCCAAAAAATCAAAACAGCAAAAAGACCCACTGTAACTATCAGTTTTAAAATTTTGGCCTTCACAACTGATTACACCTCCGGGGAGCGACCTGTAAGCGTGGCTTCCAACAATACAACGCCTGCACCGCTTCGCGGTGCAGGCTAGAGTTATTTACTAAAAGAATTATCTCCCAATTTCGTTATTCCACCTATCGTTTAACCTTTCTCTGTTTGCAGCATCCCAAACAAAATCCTGATCCACAGTTCTGATCGTCTCGATGGGCACTTCCACTTTGTCTTTAGGTGCTTCAGGGGAAAGCGGAATCACATACCATTTCGAGATGATTTCCTGAGCATCTTTTCCAAGGATCCAGTTGTAAAGTTTTTTGGCTTCAACAGGTTCTTTACCACCCTTGATTATGGACATAGAAGCAATTTCAAAGCCTGTACCTTCTTCAGGTATGGTAATAGTTATAGGCGCACCGTTTTTTTGAAGCCTTATCAAATCGTGAAGGTAACCGATAGCAATGGGAGTTTCGCCAATTGCACAGTCTTTACCGCCAGCAGAACCGGACTTGGTGTACATGTTGACATTCTTGTCAAGGTGTTCAAGATACATAAAAGTCAAATCCTCGTTGTCGCCAAAGAGGTGGTATATCGTCGTGAGTACATTGTATGCTGTTCCGGAAGTGTTTGGATTGGCAACTCTTATCATGTCTCTATACTGAGAATCAATAATATCAAACCAACCCTTTGGTGGTTCAATTCCAAGTTCTGCAGCTCTGTTGTTATTCGTGGCAAAAGCAAGTGGGCCAATGTATAGACCAACCCAGTAAAACTCGGGATCTCGATACCCTGCGGGAATTTGAAGAGCAAGCGGTGATTTGTAAGGAGTTGTAAGACCTTTCAGTTTCGCTTCAATATGTCCCAGTCCAACTCCACCAACCCAGATTGATGCCTGCGGATTTTCTCTCTCTGCTTCAAGCCTTGCAACTGTTTCGCCGGTTGAAAGCCTTACCCATTCGACTTTTATGCCGGTTTGTGCTTCAAAAAGATCAAACAATTCTTTTGCCAAAGGTTCTTCAAGTGTTGTATAAGCTTTTACCAGATTTCCCGAAAGCGCTAGAACCGAGATCATGAGCACAAGAACCAGGATAACTTTCCTCATAAATACCCCTCCCTGTCTTAGAGTAAAAACACATTCAGTAAGAATGTGGATAGTCTATTATAAATCAAATGCTGAATTTTTTTAAATGCGAAGAGTGAGATAAAGAACCTTTGTCTAATTAAGGAAACAAAATGTCCCATGCTACAATATGACTATAAAAGAGAGCTTCTCTAACTAAAGTGCCAATAATTGCATCTGCTTCGGAGGGGTACATATGGACCAATTTTTCAAACTCGGCAGCACTTTTACAATGAATCTTTTTTCCTATGGCATTATTGCTTTAATCGCCGGGATAACGCTGTTTTCCTTTTTAACAAAGAAGAATAAGAGACCGAAATTTGTTTCCTTTTTTCTTTGCGCTTTGATATTTTTTATGATTTGGCTTCTCATAATTGTCCCCTCAAACGCCGGAATTACTATTGAAAATGATGAATTAAAGATCAACATACCACTTTCAGCAGAAATTACAGTTGCAAGGAAGGATGTTGCTTCCTGTAAAGTTGTTGATTGGAACCAAGATACTGATTATAAGCCTCTTTTGCGAACTTTTGGAACATCTTTGGGGGATTATCGAATCGGGAATTTTAAGCTAAAAAATGGGAAATCAGCTAAGTTACTTGCAATTGGAGAAAAAGCAGTTGTCATAGAACTTAAGAACGAAAACTACCTTCTTGTACTTGCTCCAAAAGATTTCGATGGTTTTGTAAAAGTAATTAATGAAAACTTTGTAAAAGTAATCAACTAAGATAAGGTGAACAGTATAGACTCTTCACAGTGGAAGCAAAGAAATGGAGGCTTATTTATGAATTGGGTCATATTTCTTTGTGTTAATTCAGTCAATATTATGACTTACCTGCTTTTTGTGTCTCGAGTCAAATGGCCCGATATAGAAAGCTATCTGGGTATGACAACCATAATCCTGGCTTTTCCTATAATGCTTGCAGGGACATTCAATTTCTTTTCAAAAAAGGAGCCTTTGTTCTGGCTCCCGGCTTTCGTATATGTTGCCTGGGCAATTCTGGCATTTATTGTTGACCGCTGGCTGAAAATTGAATTTCGCAATCCTCAAAATGCCTTCATACTGATTCCTTTCCTAATACTCTTTTATACCTCCATCGGTGGAATGGCTCTTAGCATGTGGAAGGTGAATTTCTATATGTGGCTAATTTCTGGGGTGACTTCTGCTTTGAATGTATTTGGGTCTATATATGCATCTTTACATGGCAAAGGATAAAGCAAAGTTCATTGATCTTGCTTATTTCTACTATCTTAACCATGATATCTTTTTCAAAGGCTGTCATCTTTTCCTTGATGTGATAAAAAATGAATCTCCATAAAGATATAGAAATATCTCATAGGATGTCTCAAAAATCAGTAACAGCCAGCAATATCAGCTACTTTTTTATGAGGACGGTCGTTCAAGGCATTGAACATAACACAAAGGTTGTCTGACAAAATGGCCAAACCCAATATCGCTTTTTGCAAGTCCTTGTAACACTACTTATTTGGGTCTCCTTTCATATGTTGAGATATTTCAACGGCATCACCATTGAAATTTGGGAGGCTACTCTTTTTCGTGATACCATATGCATTAATATTAAGATTTATCAGTAACGCACCGAAACATTAGGATAAGGGCGACTGATGGTCGCCCTTATCCTTTTAATCTAGTTTTTTACAATTTTTATGAAAGGTATTTTCTTGGGTCGTAGTTCACCGACTCAAAAGCGTTACCTTCATAGACCT
>NZ_CEYIHJ010000116.1:2125-6245 GCF_982836095.1 Kosmotoga sp. | reverse complement strand
ACCGTGGTGCATTATTTGGAGCACATCTTAACCATGCTGGACGAGCCGCAAATCCCAAAGTTATAGGTAAAGCCCCGGTTGCACCATCTGCCATTCCCTGTCCAACAACAGGAGCAACTCCTGGTGAACTATCTGTTAAAGAAATAGAAAGGATTTTAAATGATTATCAAAAGGCTGCATCGCTATGCAAAAAGGCAGGAGTGGATTTCATTGAACTTCAAATGGGGCACGGTTATCTCGTTCACCAGTTTTATTCAGAACGATTAAACAAGCGTAAAGATGGGTATGGCGGGAGTTTAGATAATCGTTTGAAGTTTGCCCAAAAACTCCTTGAAACTGTTAAATCCCAGGTAGAGGATATACCTATAATTGTGAGACTTTCGGCTTCAGAATTTATCGAAGGCGGCATAACACCTGAAGCCCTTAAGCCCCTTATAGCGCTTCTGGAAAAGGAAAACGTAGCTGCACTGCACCTTGGTTTTGGAAACGCGTGTGATAGCCCTGCGTGGTACTACCAGCACATGGCACTACCTGAGGGTCCAAAAATCGATGCCGCAAAGGAAATAAGGAAGCTGACAAAGCTACCGCTTATTCTCGTTGGCAAAATGGTGGAAGAAGAAAAAATTGAGACACTACTTTCTGATGGTGTCGTTGATCTGATTGCCATGGCGAGGCCTCTGGTTGCTGATCCTGGTTTACCCGGCAAAATTATACGAAATGAAGAACCCAAATTCCGATGCGGTGCCTGTCTGCAAGGGTGCCTTATGAATGTTAAATCCGGGAATTCGATAGGTTGCATTATAAATCCAACAACGGATGTTTTTGAAGAACCTAAAAAAGCTGAGCACGTGAAAAAGGTAATCGTTGTTGGTGGAGGACCTGCTGGAATGACAGCTGCACTAACACTTGTTGAGCGTGGGTACGATGTTACCCTTGTGGAAGAATCCAACCAGCTTGGAGGGCAGTTTAACTATGCGCATTTAACACCCGGCAAAGATAGAATGACATTACCGTTGGATTCGCTGAGAAATGCTGTGGAGAAAAAAGTGAAAATATTGAAAAACAAAAGAGCAGATATGGAATTGATAAAGGAAATGAAACCGGATTTTGTTGTACTTGCTACAGGTGCCGAGCCCATTGTTCCAAAGATCGATGGCCTTGACTCTGTGAAGTGGATAACGGGGAACGATGCCCTTAAAAAGGATATTTCGGGGAAGCGGGTTCTTGTCATCGGCGGTGGTCTGATTGGAATGGAAGTCGCTGAAAAGCTCCTGGAGCAGGAAAACAAAGTGGATGTTGTTGAATTGAAAGTGGCTGATGGTATGGAACCAGTAACGGAAAAATTGATGTGGAAACGTCTTTGGGGTAAGGAAATTGACATCTATACTAACACAGCGGTTCGAGCATTTGATCCAGATGGGGTTGTTGTTGAAGACTTGAGAAATGGGGAGAAGAAAAATCTCGGGAGATATGACCTCGTTGTGCTTGCAGTTGGAACAGCTTCGCGGTGTGAACTTGAAAGCGAACTTCAAGCCTCAGATATTCCCTTTAGCGTTGTTGGTGATGCCAGGGAACTGAATCAGATAATCGGAGCTGTGAGAAGCGCTTATAGTACTGTGGTTTCTATGATATAGCAACTTGTGAGATTGTGTGCTACGAAGCAGTTCGAAACAACCATGCGGTGATTTAGAACAACCTCAAAAGAGTTCGTAACAATTCCTAAGGGATTTGTATCTACATAATAATAGAATTAAATGGGGTGTGTATTTTGAGAAAGCTGGTAGCTGTTGGAACTAAAGATGGTGTTTATCTGAATGATGACCATTTTGGCCAATCGAAAATCTTTGTGATTTTTGAAGTGTATGGAGATCGGTTCGCTAAGGTTGAAGAACGTGAAAACCCATGTTTTGGCAGGCATCAGCATGCAAAAGTAAGTGAAGTGCTTACAGTGCTTGGAGACTGTAAGGTGTGGGTAGGTTCAACTATGGGTGCAGGTTCCATGAAAAAACTAAAAGAAATGAATTATGATCCCTTTTTGGTGGAAAAGGGTTCTGCCGAGGAGGCTGTGAAAGCCTATCTCGAGGGCAAAAAGGATTAGGGGAAGGGGGTTTAATGCCCCCTTTTTAATTCTTTTATCCAGTTTGCCATAACTTCGATTACCTCTTCAGAGACAAAACCCTGTTTGTAATAATCATTGGTAGAGTGTTGTATACTGGGTTCAGTTTCCAGAAACAAATGATTCAACCCCGGAAAGGATTTAAAGGTGAAATTTTGCTTATTCGCGAACTTTTCCTTTATTGGAAGAAAATCCTCGTTCAAGGTTACTTGAAAATCTTCTTCGCCTTGTAATACAAGAACCGGTAAAGAGATTTTTTCCAACGCCGGGATTGTGGGATAGTTATCCGCATCATAATAATATGCTGCTGTCACACCACCATCTATGGGTGTGTCAGGTGGAAGCTCGTGATTCAGGAGCTTTGTAAAGAAGATTTCGATGGTTTGAAGTTGGAGCTCCGAAATACCTGTGATCGGTGCAAGATACCTGTTCTGGGAAAGGCTGAGCTGGGCGAGTTGCCTTGCGGGAGGGGCAAGCATGATTATGCCTGACACTTTGTCAGAGCGGAGAGCTATATATGGCGCTAGCTCTGCGCCCATACTATGTCCGATGATGTATAAGGAATTCACACCTGGAATTTCGACCGCCTTTTCAACCGCGGCAAGGGCATCTGTGATGTATTCATCTTCTATTGTAATTGAAGCCAATTCACTGATTTCCTTTCCATACGTATAAGTGCGTTTATCATAGCGCAATACAGCAATTCCATGTGTAGATAGGCCCCAGGCAATATCTCTGAATATCTTGTTTGGCCCCACTGTTTCATCCCTATCTGATGGGCCTGAGCCTGGGACAAGAACAGCGATAGGAAAATTCTCCAATCCCTTAGGAAGTGTTACATAGCCTTTGAGAACCCAGGGTTCTTTCCCAATGGAGATTTCTTTTTCCACAAACGATTCTGGATTTGCGTAAGGTGGGATCAGTGGTTCCGGGGAAGCAGCAGGTTGAATGAGAAATTGAGCAATTTTATTGTGCTTGTCTACAACTATGCGTACATTCGCATAACCCTGCTCAAACTTCGTGTAGAATACAACAAGAGTTCCCTCGTTGAAGGGCTGGGTATTTGTACTGTAAATTTCCACTGGTGAGCCAAACATTTGTTCAATCTGATTGTGAGCAGTTTCCATTGTCTTCACTCCAAATTGGAGTTTTACCTGGAATGATTGCATTTCAAAGGCCTGCTTATACTCTCCTGAGAAGAAAAGAGACATATACTGCCCGGCAATCTCAGTTGCTGATTCCTGAGCCAAAATAACGATGGAAAAGACCGCTATAACCACGGTGAAAAGCATCACCACTTTGGTTTTCATATACATCACCCCGTAATATATTATACCCGCTCTATTATAAAACCTTTGTGTAAAACCCGTTGGAGAATAAACTATAAAGGAGGAGGTGAAAAGATGAAACGCTTAATAATCATTTTGTTTTTGATTGTTTCAATGATGGCTTTTGCAGGCGAAGATGAGTTGAAAGCAAAACTTGAAGAAAATCCTCGCGATTTTGAAGCACTTCAGGAGTTGCTTGAGCTTTACGAGGAAAATGATGATTACTGGGGATACATATCTGCCATGGTGGAAATAACCGGAAAGCTTGAAGATGCGCCTGCAGATATAATGCCATATGTACTTCAAGCAGCAAGATATGCTGCGGATCAGTATTACGACACGGAATCGATTTCCCTGTACACGTATTTTTTGAATGCACTGCCAAGAATAATCATTTTGAAGGAATTTATGTCTAAATTTGAGTATATGTATGATTATGACGGTACCATGGAAGATATCATCACCAAAAGCATATCCTCTTTTGAAGACCCGAAAGCGGTGCTCAAAGAGATACACAGTTATGCTTTTGATGAATACCTCACGTATGTGCAAAAAGCTGTTGAAAAAATCCTCTATGTAAAATACGGCGAAAACCAGTATATGATTCCTTTTCTGGAATCGTTACTCGATGACGGAAAATACGCTGAGGTAGAAGAGGCTCTTCGTGAGAATGAAG
>NZ_CEYIHJ010000116.1:0-2107 GCF_982836095.1 Kosmotoga sp. | reverse complement strand
ATTACATGAAAGGCGTACTTGCCGCTGCACGGGAAAATTATGATGAAACCTACAAGCAGTTCAAAATAGCTCGGGGAATGGAAGGTGGGGCTCAAGAACTGGATAGGGCCCTGAATTTGCTGGACAAGATTTATGTTCCTGATTACCTTATAGAGTTTTATCAGGCGCTTCTCATGGATCTCGATGAAGAAAACCAACTACAAAACCTCATAAGCTACGCGGCCAGAAACAAAGGGATACAGTGGATAGCGGGTTTCTTACAAGGACTGCCAGAGCCAGCTAAGATATCAGATGCTCTTCAAGCAACGGGGACATTATACGCTATTACAGAATACTATCCAGACTCTGATATGGTTTACTTGACGTTGATTGACAATTCGGGTAAAAAGCTCCTTCGGATGCCCGGTGTCAGTTATGGACGCTTTTTCAAAGCAGGGCTCTTTTACGTTGATTTTTCAGGGAATTATCCGAAAGTTATCTATGAAGGTGAAGAGAAGAAATTCTGGGATGGTTACAACGCTGTTGATACTTCCCCGCTTGGCGACAAGTTTTTGATCTCCAACGATGATCACTTGAAATGTATTAGCTCTGAATTTGAACTGCTTTGGGAACAGGATCTTTCGCCTTACGACGCTTTTCCGATCTCCTGGTCAGTGGATGAAAAGTATCTCCTGATCGAAAACTATGATGATTACATCCGCACACTGATCAATGCAGAGACAGGAGAACCGGTTAAAACCTTTGAAAATGTTGACGAATATGACTATCTGTTTCTTGGAAAATCCAATGAGGTCTATAGTATTGATTACGACGGTAATATTCAGATGCTTTCCCCTATCAAGCCTCTCCTGACGTCACGATTGGCAAAATGGGCAATTATGGTGGATGAAGAAAATCTATTGTACTTCGAATCTGTTTCAGGATTTCTCGATGATCTGTACCTGGGAAATCTTTTGCTTTATAGTACTCAGAGCCATACCGAAAAAGTAATCGCTTCTGATGTGCTTTTTGTTCCTTCGTCTATTCCCTCGATGTCTATTAAAGTTGGGAAGATTCTTTACGCTGGTTATGACACAACCAACGAAAAGGGCTTTATGGAAGAGTACGACATTGAATCCGGCGAGACTACAAGATTAGTAGAAACATCGAAGGTTGTTCTGGCTTTTCCGGATCTGTTGCCAAGGTAAAGTTTGACAAACTCTTCTGTTCGTAGAGGCGCCGTTCAAGGCGCCTTTTTCATATTTTGAAAAAGAGAGCTATTTTGCTATACTATGCTTGATTTTGAATGCCGCTAAAAGCAGGTGTGAGTTGTGCTAAATTATGTGATCAGAAGACTCTTTCTTCTTCCTCTTGTATTGCTTGGAGTTACACTGATAGCCTTTTCCATGATCTGGGTGCTTGGCCCCGAAGTGCTTGTGAGCGCTTATATTCAAAATCCCAGAGCTCTTGACAAAACTCCCGATACTTACGAAAGACTCGTCGCGAAATATGGTCTCGATCAACCTCTCATAATACGTTACTGGAAATGGCTCCAGAATATTTTAAAAGGCGACTGGGGGTATTCCCTTGTAGCAAAAGATAAAGTAGCAATTGCTATCTCACATAGGCTAGCTCCCACGCTTGAATTAACAGTGATTTCAGGTGTTATCATCATATTGTTGGGAGTGTGGCTTGGCACGTTTATGGCTGGAAAATATGGTAGCTGGTTTGATAAGATAACTTCCGTAATTTCAATGATAGGTTGGTCGATACCCGAATTTATTACAGGGCTGTTGGTGTTTTTGATCTTTTTAAAATTGTTCAACTGGATCCCTGTTGGGCTTGCGTCGGCCGAGACATATGATATTGTGAATTCTTCACAATGGCATGCCTACACCCATTCACTCATAATCGATTCGATGCTAAATGGGAATTTTACAGTACTTGGTAATGCGTTGTTGAATTTGATAGAACCTGTTTTAACTCTGATAATAATGTGGACCTGCTACATTATGAGGATAACGAGAACCAGCATCATAGAAATCATGCACCTGGATTATATAAGGACAGCTCGTGCCAAGGGGCTGGAAGAAAAGAAAGTTCTGAAAAAACATGCGAGAAGAAACGC
>NZ_CEYIHJ010000115.1:0-6327 GCF_982836095.1 Kosmotoga sp. | reverse complement strand
ACCTCTGCAATTCCTCGGTGTTTGCCTGATTCACATTGATTAAACTATTTTTAGTAGAAACTGTTTTCAACGGCTCTGTTTCTGTTTCAACGCTGACAAGCTCTTCCAGTTTCGAGAAAGTCATATCACCTATACCGCTAACTTCCTTTAGCTCTTCAATATTCCGGAAACCACCATGGCTGTTTCTGTACTCAATGATGTTTTTCGCTTTGATTTCACCTATTCCCGGTAAAGTTACTAATTCCTCTAGAGAAGCTGTGTTCAGGTCCAGCTTTTCAGTATCTTCACCTCTTCTGTTGATCTCTGAACCGCCGCTTACTACAACAAACTCTTTTATCTTATCCAACGTTGCCTGTCCAATACCACTTACATTCAAAAGTTCGTCTACACTGTTAAATCCGCCTTGACTATCACGATAGTCGATAATGCTTTTAGCCTTTGAAGGACCTATATTTGGCAGCAACTCAAGCGTTTTTGCGTCGGCTTTGTTGAGATCTATGGGGTAGATTTCTTTCGTTTCCATGCCTGGTATTTTCTCTTCATTGACGCTTTCAGAAGGTTTGTCAGGTCCAAACAAGGCTACAAGAGCCAGAACAAGTATGAAAAGCAACACTCCGAGAATCTGAGCTTCTTTTGTTGAAAGCCTTCTCATATTATTCTATCCTTCTTGGAAATCTATCAGCTATCCTCCATCCTGTCAATTCTTCGACTTCAGCCACATTTAGATTTTTGGAATAATTCCTAACCGTATCAAGGTCTGGAAAAAGCCCTAATATTGCTGAATAAAAAGTACGCCCATCAGATGTGACCCACCTATAGATAAAGGCTGGATAGCCCTTAGCTCTTAAGCTTATAATCTGAGGTGCAATACCATCGGCGAAAGTGTGTGAAACAAGCTGTAACCCATAAACAACTTTCGAAGGGTATAAGCCTTCTAATGGTAATCCTTTTAATGAAGCTACGCCATAAATTCCCTCTTCAATCTCCGTGATGAAGTAGTTTAATTCACCGGCTTCTACACAGAGTTTGAAAGCTAATTCAGCATCTACCGCAACGTACGATAAATCTGAACCTTCAATCAAGTAGTCAAAGGACTTCAGGATTAGTTTTTTGTAGTCAAAACTCTCAATGTAGAAATTCGGCACGGGATTCACCGGACTGGGTTTCTCTATAATTACTTCGGAAGAAGCCTCAGATATTTCGGCAAATTCCGTAGCTGTTGGTGTTGAAGCAATCGAGATGTTGTTTTCTTCCGGGAGAAAATTCGAGCGAATTTCTTCTATGATCAAACGGTAATTTTCAGCTTCTTTTTTCAATAGATAAGCATAGCCACCGAGTAAAAAGGTGAATATTGACAAACCAAGTATGATTATGATTAAAACTCTTATTACAACGTTCAAAGCCCTTTCTTTCATAGTAAGCGCTCCAATTCTCTGCCATGGCTTTTCAACAAACTAAAAAACTCCTTTGTATCAATTCTCTCATGAAAAACGTTCCCAAAACAGGCTATTTCAATTTCCAGGTTTTTGGTCTGTGAAAGGTATTCGTTAATCGAACTAAAATCGAGTCGAAGAGGCCAGTGACGGTTCCAAAATTTCCTCAACAGTGTCAATAAGTCCTGCTCTTTCTTTACGACACCAAAGATCTTGCCCAGCCATATCTCAAACACAGCACCAAAGGCAAGGGCATTAAGAAAATCCAATTTTAGTCTGAAAGCAGATTCTAAAAGATTCGCAAATCTCATTCCAATAACACCCGGGTTATTGTTGACCTTCTCGGTATAAAGCTTTATTCCCAGCCAAAGGATGTCCGCCCAGGTATCTAAAGGTAGCTTCTCATCTTTTTTCAACAGTTTCTCCAAATAGAGAAAAGCGTGTTCATCGTAAGAATAAGTGGTTAACAGAAAGGGGATTAATTCACAGTTCCCGCGTTCAAGAAATCTTGAGAAGCTGAGATCGGGATTGACATAAATCTTGCTCGGGAGACCATATAGTGATAACAAATCCTTCCGAAACTCGAAGTTTATGTAAAATTTCCCATGTATAGGCAAAAGGGTTTGTGAAAGGCTGGTAGAAGGTACTGCATAAAACTCGTTGATTTGGCCATGGCTAAAAGCCGAATAACCAACCATATCAATAATTGCCCCGCCTCCGAAGGCAACAACTCTTGAATGGCCCCTGGTTCTAAAAAGCTGATACAACTCGAAAACCCTATCGATAGATTTTATATGTTCACCGCCGGGCAACAGGTGAACATCCTCTGGTTTATTTTGCAATAGATTATTAAGGCCGGAGTCCATCACAAAAATGGACTCCGGTGAAAAAGCATCGAAATCTTTTCCAAAAACAATGCCACAACGTCGTTTTTCATGCAATTCAAAGGAAAGACTCTTCATGCTACTCCTTCTTCAGCGAGTTTCTTCAAAAGTGCAACAGTGTTAAGTACGTCATCATAATCCACCATCTCGTGAGGAGTGTGAACGTACCTTGTAGGGACAGATACCGTTCCCGAAGCAATTCCTGCTCCTGTTAATTGATAACCCCTTGCATTGGTTCCACCAAAAATGAGTATTTCATATTGATAGGGGATTCCATTTGTGGTGGCTATTTCAGTTAGCTTCTTTACAACTTGCGAAGAGCTTATGCTGGCTTTGTCTTTGATTTTTATGGTTGGCCCAGCGCCAAGTTTGAACCCCATTCTCTTAAATGCCTTAGGAGTGTCTGGACCAGCTGTTACATCGAGAGCGATAGCCATATCTGGTTTAATATCATACGCTGCAACACTTGCTCCTACCAACCCTACTTCTTCTTGAACGCTGAAAACAAAGTAAACATCATCTTTGGGTTCCTTGAGTTCTTTTGCTACTTGAACAAGTATGGCACAGGCAATACGATCATCCATGGCCTTTGATACGAGACGCTTCCCATGATCGAGGAAAGTGGCTTCATAGGTTCCAAAAGTGCCAATTGGCGCTTTTTTCATGGCATCTTCTTTATTAGTAGCACCGATGTCAACATATATAACATCGAAAGCGAGGTTCTTCATGTTTTCGGCATATTCTTTACCTGTTTCTCCTTCAACACCAACGACACCAACAGTACCTGTTTCAAATTTAATTCTTGTGCCAAGGAGTACATAAGGAGAAACTCCGCCTATCATTTCCACTCTGAGGAAGCCATTGTCGTCCACGTGAGTAACTACTACGCCTATTTCATCCATGTGGGCGTCAAAGAGAAGTTTTTTGCCAGAAACGCCCTTTTTCCATGCAATCAAGTTTCCCAATGCATCAACCCTGTAGCCATCAACATGATTCTTTATCTCCGTGATAATACTTTCCCTTATCTTATCTTCTCTACCACTTGGTGAAGAAACTTCCGTGAGTTTTTTTATAAGCTCTTTCATTCTGGTAGCACCTTCCCTTCAATCACAAGAATCTTTGCGAGTTCTATAACCGCAGAGAAATCTCTGGTATCTATCATGGAAACAGGTGAGTGAATATAGCGCGAAGGAGTAGAAATCACACCCGATGGGATTCCCGAAAGTGTTCTCGCCAGTCTTGCAGCATCCGTACCGCCAGCTAACCTCGCTTTATACTGGTATGAAATCGCATTGCTTTCAGCAGTTGCTTTGATTGTTTCAAATATTCTTTTATTCAATACAAGCCCTCCATGGGCAAATGTTAAAGCCGGTCCCTGACCGAGTTTGGTAGCCCAACGATTTTCAGGTATCTCGGGATTATCACCTGCTGTGGTATTTTCAAAAACAATGGCCGCATCGGGTTGAATCTGGCTTGCAGCAACACCGCTTCCCCTGAGTCCTACTTCTTCCTGAACTACCCAGGAAAAATAAACATCGTGTTCAAGACTCATGTCTCCCAGGGCTTTTAATACCTCGAGGAGAACAAAGCAACCGCTTCGATCATCAAAAGCCTTCCCCAATGCATATTGTCCTACTTCTTCATACTGGGTGTTAAAGTAAACCGGATCTCCCACTTTGACTTTTTTGGATGCTTCCTCCTTCGAATTAAAGCCCATATAAACACTGAGATCGCTGTAAGCAGGGGTCTTTAAGAGAGATTCGTCTTTTTGCAGATGTACGGCTTTAAAACCGATAACTCCCTTAAGCAGGTCTTTCCCGACCGATACTTTCTTTCCAATGAGCACTCTTGGGTCAACACCGCCAACACGCGTTATGCCTACAGACCCATCTTTGTTTATTTTCGTGACCATGAGCCCGACTTCGTCCATGTGTGCCAAAAGCATGAGTTTCTTCGCACTGGAGGCTTTTCCTTTTTTTAGGGCAATGAGATTACCTACATTATCTCGCCAGTATTTATCTACTTTTCCCTTTATCTGCTTTTCGATAAAATCAGCAACTGGTTCTTCAAATCCCGAAATACCCGGAAGTTCGGTCAGCTCTTTTAAGAGTTCAAACTTCATCTTTTTCACCTTCTTCCAGTTCAGCAAGGAAAGCTGCCAGAAGTCTCACGCTGTTTTCAACGTCTGTCGGATCAATCACTTCAACAGGAGTGTGCATGTACTTCTGAGGTAGAGAGATAAGCAGTGTTGGAATACCTGTCCCGGAAATTTGAACCACGTCCGCATCTGTCCCGGTTCTTCCAGCGGCAAATTCATATTGCACGGGTACATTATGTTTTTTGGCAGTTTTATCTAATTTTTCAAAAAATTTCTTGTCGATATTTGGACCACCAACGGAAATCGCTGGTCCCTTTCCTATGTTTATTTCGAATTCTGAGTTGTCGTGGGTTACGTCCATTGCGATTGCCAGATCCGGTTTAATGCCTTCGGCAGCAACTTTAGCGCCAAAAGCACCGATCTCTTCTCTTGAGGTAAAGACAAAATAAACATCTGGTCTGCGAGAAAACCGTTCCAGTTCTCTGGCAGTCAAAATTGACACAGCGCAACAAGCTCTGTCATCCAGTGCTTTCCCAACTACTTTCCCATTCAGTTCCAGGGCTTCAAAATCAATCACAACAAGATCTCCCGGCTGGATGGCTTCGTAGTCTGGATTCATTGAAAGATCAATAAAAAGCTCGTCAAAACCAGGAACCTTTCCCTTTGATTTTGCATCCTGAAGATGAGGAGCAAGCATGCCTATAATTCCACGGCGTTCAACACCATCCCGGCACTTTACCCTGACCTTTTGAGAAATTAAAACTTTAGGGTCAATACCGCCAAGCCCTTCAAACCTGGCATAACCGCGTTCATCTATCCTGGAAATGACCAGTGCAACTTCATCCATATGGGTGAAAGTCGCGATTCTCTTGCCCGTGTTGCCCTTTTTCAATGCGATGAGATTGCCCATGTTATCTACTTTCAGCTCATCTACGAAAGGGCTGATCCTGTCAAATATGAGCTGACGGGTTTCATCTTCATACCCAACCGGGCCAAAAGAGTTTGAGAGATCTTTAAGTAGCTCCGTAACCTTCAAATCGTCCCCCCCTTTGTTTCAAATTTCATATTGTCGACACTTTCAACCACAATTCTTCCAGTTCTTATATGAGCTACCGCGGGTGTTCCTAACCTTTCATAATCCTGGGAAATTATTCCGCCTATTTGCAGTAAAGAAGGCGAAAGTTCCAACGCGGCAATTATGGCTTCATTTCCCACAGAGTAACCAGCTCTTAAAATACCTCGTGCAGAGCCAAAAACAACAATACTACCGCCAGCGATAATTTCTGCACCGGCATGTATATTCCCCATTACAATGACATCGTAGTTATGGACCACAATCTGTCCAGAACGAAGATTTCGTTTGATAACTACTGCCCCTCTTACCTCTGTAACTTTTTCCCTAACGAGGTTATACTTTTGTCCAACCTTGACATTTGTTTTCTCCAGGCTACCCACTAAAATATCCTTTACCCTGACTCCCATGTTGTTTAAGAGCGATACAATGTTGACAATGTCATCGGGTTTGCTGGTTTCCTGTGTTAGCATTAAAGAAATCTCATCACCTTCCGAAAAGAAATCCTTTGCTTCGGCAAATTTAGTCATAATTTCCTGTTTAAGGGCTTCGATACTCGTGTAGGTTTCTATGAGCAGAATCAATCCTCTTTTTGTCATTCGAAAATCAATAGGCAACAGGATCCCTCCCTTCACTTGTAAATTTTATCATGAATGCACTTGGTTGTAGATAATGAGAAGGCGGGAGTGTAAGTATCGAGTTATGAATTATGAGTTATGAGTGATGAATTATGAGTTATGAGTTAAAGAACGAGGAACCGAGTTACGCGGTTCGAGTTGCGAGCTTTAGCGACGAGTAGCGATGTAGGATAAAATAAAGGAGGCAGTCAGGAGGAAGAGA
>NZ_CEYIHJ010000114.1:0-6371 GCF_982836095.1 Kosmotoga sp. | reverse complement strand
ACACTACTCCTTTCGAGATAGTGAATAACGGATGCAAAGAGCGTCTTCCCATCTTCACTTCCCAAGGCGCAGTCAACAGCCCTCTCGGGATGTGGCATCATGCCAATTACGTTTCCCTGCTGATTGCAGATGCCAGCTATATTTTCAATGGAGCCATTTGGATTGGCTTTTTCGCTGGTTTCACCATCGTTATCGCAATATCTAAAAAGAATCTGCCCATTTTTTTCCATTTCTTTGAGCGTATCTTTATCAACATAATAGTTTCCATCGCCATGGGCAATTGGTATCTTTAGGACTTGCTTTTTGCTACAAAGCTCTGTAAAGGGAGTATTTGTGTTCTCGATACGAATTGAAACCATTTTGCAGATGAACTTCAGGCTTTGGTTTTGCGTGAGTACACCGGGTAGAAGACCCGCTTCTGTGAGGATTTGAAAACCATTGCATATGCCTATGACAGGTTTCCCGCTGTCTGCAAATCTCACTACCTTGTCCATCACTGGTGAAAATCTGGCAATGGCTCCGCACCTAAGGTAATCGCCATAGGAAAAACCCCCCGGCAGAATTATGCAGTCAAAACGGTCAACATTCTGTTCTTTGTGCCATATATATTCCACTTCCTGTCCCATCACGTCTTTAAGGGCGTGATAGCTGTCGGCATCACAGTTTGAACCTGGAAAAACAACAACTCCAAATTTCATATTGATTCCTCCACAAACTCAAAGCTATACTCTTCAATAAGAGGATTAACTATGAGTTTTTCGCACATTTCTTCAATCATTATTTCTGCGTTTTTTCTGTTGCTCACATCGAGTTTGATTTCAACGATTTTCCCTATCCTCAGCTCTTCAATTCCAGAGAATCCTATTGTACCAAGGGCATCTTTTACAGCACTTCCCTGTGGATCGGCTATGCTTTTTTTTGGAACAACATGTATCTTTACCTTAAACATCACCTATCTCCCTCCCAAAAGTCTTTTCAGAGCTTCTTTATAGGCATCCTCAACGTCTCCAAGATCTCTTCTGAATCTGTCCTTATCAAATTTTTCATTTGTTTTCATATCCCACAACCGACAGGTATCCGGAGAAATTTCATCCGCTAGAATGATCTGACCTTTATATCTGCCGAACTCAAGTTTGAAATCCACGAGCTTTAAGCCAGCCTTTGAAAATTCGTTAATAAGGCATGTGTTGATTTTGAAAGCCAAATCCTTTATTTTTTTCATTTCCATTTTTGAAGCCAGCTTCATAGCCATTATGTGGTATTCGTTAATCATAGGATCACCAAGTTCATCGCTTTTGTAATAGAATTCCAGAACAGGTGTTTCGAGTTCAAATCCCTCTGAAATTCCAAGCCTTTTTGATAGCGAACCCGCAACGATATTTCTCATCACGACCTCAATCGGTATGATCTCCACCCGTTTGACAAGCATTTCTCGGTCTCCAAGCTTTTGCACAAAATGTGTGGGAATTTCTAAATCTTCAAGAGTGCTGAATAGATATACAGACATCTCGTTGTTAATCGCTCCTTTATCAGCGATATTTCCTTTCTTTTTCCCATTGAATGCCGTTGCCACGTCTGTGAATTCGAGTATCAACAAATCTTCTGATTCAGTACGAAATACCCTTTTTGCTTTTCCTTCGTATAGCAGCTCAAGTCTTTCCATTTTCTACCTCCTCGTCTCTTTAAATAAAAGAGCGCCGGTTTACACCAGCGCTACATGAAGTTTTTACGTACTATTTCGTCCTTCTCATGCACTTCCCTGGCCATCGCATCTCTGTATGAGGCCAGTTTCTCAGCGAGATAAGGATATTTAAGAGCTAATATCTGAATCGCCAGAAGGGCCGCATTTTCACTTCCGTTTATCGCTACTGTGGCCACGGGCATACCCTTTGGCATTTGTACAATGGAAAGAAGTGAATCCAAACCATCCAATGTGGAAGATTTCATGGGAAGCCCAATAACGGGGATAAGTGTCTTGGCGGCTAAAACCCCCGGTAAATGAGCGGCCTTTCCAGCAGCGGCGATGATTACTTCGATTTCCTTCTCAGCAATTTTCAAAACGAAGTCATCAAGCATCTTGGGTGTTCTGTGGGCGGAAATAACCCTGACTTCTCTCTCGACTCCAAAGGCTTCTAGCATTTCAATGGCCTTTTGAACTATGGGTAGGTCTGAATCGCTTCCCATTACAATCGCTACTTTTGGAGTACTCCGCATGCTCAACCTCCTAGTCTGCCTTCATAGATTTTTGGCTTTGTACAAAAAAGAAAAAACCCCTTCAACCGGGGCAGACTATGAGTTAGATAACGACGGAGTTTCCAACCATCAAAAAAATGATTGAGAAACAACCATCGAAACCCATAGCCAGGCAATTTACGGTTGCCGGTAGAAACTCGCGAGCCATATTCCCGCGATTATATGAGTTTCCAGTACGTACTATTCACTTTTCAGCCTTGATGCAATGATACTAACATGATCCCATTATCAGTGTCAAATAACAACGTGTTTAATATCTTTAGAGGTTTGTTAGCTTCACATTACCAACAAAAAAACAATGGCAGTCAATCCGTTGTAAATCTGTAATTGGGAGCTTCTTTCGTTATTTTAATATCATGTGGATGACCCTCAACAAAACCCGCTCTCGTTATTTTCACAAACTTCGCCTTTTTCCATAACTCCTCAACAGTCTTCGAGCCCGTGTAACCCATTCCTGATCTAAGACCACCAACGAGTTGAAAAAGTACATCTTCAACCGATCCTTTATAAGGAACCATTCCTTCGATTCCTTCAGGTACGAATTTTTGTGGAGCAACACCATCTTGAAAATATCTGTCACTGGATCCCTTTTTCATAGCTCCCAAACTTCCCATTCCCCTGTATACCTTGAATTTCCTTCCATTGTAGATAATTGTTTCGCCCGGAGCTTCATCTGTGCCTGCGAATATGGAACCCATCATCACAGTTGATGCACCTGCAGCGAGGTCTTTCACAATATCGCCGGAATACCTTATACCACCATCAGCAATTATAGGAACACCGTATTTTTTAGCAATAGCTGCACAATCCATAACAGCTGTTAATTGGGGGACGCCGATGCCCGCAATCACTCTCGTGGTACATATAGAACCTGGCCCGATTCCCACTTTGACTCCGTCAACTCCAGCGTCGATAAGAGCCTGCGTGCCCTCGGCAGTAGCAACATTCCCTGCGACTACAGGTAAGTTTGGAAAAGCACTTTTCAATCTTTTCACCGTTTCGATAACACCACGAGAATGACCATGCGCGGTATCAACAAAGACGACATCTACACCAGCCTTAACAAGCTTTTCGGCTCTTTCTAAGGTATCAGAAGAAGTTCCCACAGCCGCAGATACAAGCAATCTTCCACGGGAATCTCTAGCCGCATTTGGATAATCCTTAACAGCAGTTATATCCTTTATGGTTATAAGTCCAATAAGCTTTCGGTCACTATCAATCAAAGGAAGTTTTTCAATTTTGTTGCGATGAAGAATTTCTTCGGCTTCGGTAAGGGTGATATCGGGATTTACCGTTATTAGTCTTTCAAATGGTGTCATTAGCTCTTTGACAGATCTCCCAGGATTTTTTTCAAATCTGATGTCTCTGTTAGTCAACAGTCCAAGAAGCCGTCCTGTGTCATCGATCACAGGAAGTCCACCGATCTTATAATTCCCCATAATCCTATTCGCTTCACTGATTGTCGTTTCCGGAGATATGGTTACAGGGTCGATTATGACTCCATTTTCGGCTCGCTTAACTACTCTAACTTCCTCTGCTTGTTCCTCAGGAGTCATGTTTTTATGGATTACACCGATACCACCATTTCTTGCCATAACCTTGGCCATTTTCGCCTGAGTAACGGTATCCATTGCAGCACTCAAAAACGGCACTTTTAGAACAATGTTCCTGGTCAGTCTACTTTCAAGAATCACTTCCCTCGGCAAAACTTCGCTATACCTGGGAACAAGCAGTACATCGTCGAAAGTAAGAGCCTCTCTGATCACTCACAGCACCTCCAAGCCTTATTGGTAAGACCACCAATGGGATTTTATGGAGTATTTTAACATACTCAACTGACCTCGTCACTTTGGTATATCGATTCGATTTTTCTTCATAATTACTCTGAAATATAAAAGTATTCGGTTTTTAGAAGGAAAATCAGTTAGTTCGTGGAATATAAAGATAGAATTTTGTGAAGGGGAAATTCTATTGACTATTTAAATTATTTTCATTTTTAAGAAATCTAAGTAGTTTTCCAAAAGCAGCTGCAGTACCAAGCGGAAAAAGTATGGTACCAGCACTTATTTTCCCGCGAATAACTACTCCTCCTTGTTCCAGTATCTTTTCGATTGATACCATTTTATCTACGTATTCCATTATTTGTTCTTTTTTCAACCCAAGAATAGCACTTACTTCCTGGGGATCCAGCTCGCCTATATCTCCTTTGAATTCCGCAATAAAAATTACGATGTAATATAGTTTACCCTCTTTCGGGGTACCCTTAGGATGAACCATTTCGTATATCATCAGGGGAGTTATCTCTTCATCAAGAGATAATCCGATGATTTGTCCGGTATGTTTGAGGTAATAGGTCTTTTCCGAACTGAGCAATTCAACTTCAGTACCGATCTCTTCTATTGCCTCGCGAAGGGCAGCATCGACAAAACTTTCGCCTACTTCGACATGTCCACCAATTCCGGAAAAGAACCTTTCTCCATCAGAGACACTATGCTTTTCACCAGACACCTGAAAAATGTAGTGCGGACCAACTTTTATCAGCAGTCCCGCACCTTTTTCAGAATCATAAGGGATGAGATCATCCTGTTTCAAATTCCTTTTCCTCCCGTGAATTTTGTCTTGCATTCGACTTTGACTTCACCTGTATAAACTGTATAAACATTACCGCATCTTATTATATCTAACCACAATCAGTAAGTGAAGTAGTTCACAAAGTTTTCTTTCTCTACGAACTAATCATCTACATGATCTTTCAGGTAAAAACTTTCCATTGGTTCACCGAGCAAATAATGCGAGAACCAGATGAGATTTTGTTTCATAATCGCTCTCGCGATTCCGGGTTTATGAATGCCATGCCCCATTTCCTTAAAAATAACGAATTCCACTGGCACTCCCATATCTTTAAGCCCCTGATAAAGCTTATAGGCATTGGGAACAGGCACACGCTGATCATTGTCGCCGTGCTGTATCAATGTTGGGGTACTGGCGTTTTTTATGTATGTCATTGGAGAAGTCTTTTTATAGATCTCTTCGTCGTTCCAGGGTGTTTCACCGAGGAAATACACCGTGAAATTATGAATATCCGTAGCGTAGTAATACGTTATCCAATCACTTATTCCGGCACCAACGGAAGCAGCTTTGAATCTGTTACTGTATAAAGAACAGAAGGCCGTGATGTATCCACCCTGGCTCCAGCCCATTATGCCTATTCTTTCTGGATCTGCAATTCCCTTCTCAATGAGGTAATCCACTCCGGATATGACGTCAGCGTAATCACCGATTCCAAGGTTTCTGTAATTAATCCTTCTAAATTCTTCTCCGTAACCGTCACTTCCCCTATAATTGGGTTCAAGAACTATAAACCCTTTTTCCACAAACTGTTCTAAAGGATACGTTTTACTAAAAGTCGGTACATCAAAGGATAGCCACGTTGGACCACCGTGCACTATCAGAAGCAACGGATATCTCTTTGAAGGATCAAAATCCGGTGGAGTTGACAGCACACCCTCTATCTCCACACCGTCAAGACTCTTCCAGCGTATAAGCTGCTTTCTGGAAGTCAACCTTTCTTTGTAAAACTTTCCTTCATCTGTTATCTTTTTGCCTTCAAGATATACTTCAAAAGGTTCTGTCGGCGTCGCTTTTATGCAAACCAATTTATCCGTGTCACTAGACACCGCAGCCCAGAAAACCGTGGAATTATCATCTGTCAGAGTTTCAACTTTTCCATCAGGATCTAATAAACCAATCTTTATTCTTGTACCCTCTCCCCAGCTTATGTACAATCCTTTCTTTGTGTAAGCTACGATTTCGATGATGGAATCAACATCTATATGTATCCTCTCTCTTTCTCCGGTCTCCAGATCGAGTATCTCCAGGGGATTGTTCGATTGCCACGGAAACCCTTCTTTGGTAAGCGTATATGCCAATTTTCTGCCATCTGGAGAAAGGCGGAAATCGGGACGGAGTCTGGAAATGCCGAGCTTCTCAATCTTTTTGCTTTCTAAATCGAACACACAAAGTTCCGATTCGTCCATGTTGTTCATTAAGCTTGGAGGCGGAACAACAATAAATAATACCTGTTTTAAATTTTATTAAAGTCCATTATCCTTTATCAG
>NZ_CEYIHJ010000113.1:3728-6379 GCF_982836095.1 Kosmotoga sp. | reverse complement strand
ATAGCCTTTGGTATAGTTCCCGAAGCTAATCTTGATTTTTTCAACAGAATCGGAGACCTTTCAATCCAACTCAGCAAGACTTTGATGGGAGGGATGTAAATGGACCTCAGCATGATTATACTGATCAGTCTCATAGCTGCTCCTATCTTATACTTTCTGGCAAAGTTCAGCCATAAAATCGCCTATATATTATTCTCATTTATACAGGTATTTCTGTTTGTTTTCATTCTTCTTCAGAAAGGAATCATAAATACAGTAAGTAGTTTTGAAATAATGGACGGTCTTAAGCTCAATTTCGGTTTTACCCCCATCAACTGGTATTTTGGCTCTATAATAATGTTGATTATTTCAATGTCTGCCATTTTTATGATTTCAATCAAGAAGAAGTCTCCTGCAAAACTTTTTCTTTTGAGCCTTGTTTCTACTGGAGCGATTGGCGCAACGCTTTCAATGGACTTCTTGACGCTGGTAATTTTCTGGGAACTTTCAACCTGGTCATCTTTGATATTGATAGTTCTGGACAAGGAAAAATCATTTCGGGAAGCGATCAAGTATGTTTCAGTCAGTGCTATTGGGACTTATTCTATGTTATACGCTGTTTTTTATATTTTGAAAAGTTTTGGAACTGTTAATTACCTTGAAGTAGCGGATAAAATGAAAGTAGCCCCTGAGAGCTCAAAAATCTTAATTTTTGTTCTCTTTGGCATCATGGCACTTGCAAAAGCTGGTTCTTTCCCCCTACATATCTGGCTAAGAGGTTCCCACTCAACAGCACCTGATGAATTTAGCCCAATACTTTCAGGAGCACTTACGAAAATCGGAGCTTATTTGCTATTCATCATGGTAGCTGTAATTCCATCCAGCAGCATTTTCAGTTGGCTTCCTTCTATAGGAGGCATTACATTAGTAAATTATGTGCTTGCATGGTTAGGTGGAATTTCTATAGTGGTCGGAACGGTAATGGCTATACGAATGGAAGATGTAAAAGAACTCATTGCATTCTCAACGGTTAGCAACTCAGGATACATAGTGTTAGCCATGGCCCTTGGCGGAACGTACGGTACAATTGGTGGTCTAATGCACGTCCTGAACCACGCTCTGGCTTCAGCTGCGATGTTTATGTCAATGGCGGCTGTAATTCATAGAACAGGTACGACAAAAATGCGTGAAATGGGCGGGCTTATTACAAAAATGCCTATAACTTTTGCCGCTTATCTTGTGGCAATAATTTCCGTCGCAGGAATACCACCTATGAGCTGATTTGCTTCAAAATGGCTTATATACCAGCAATTAGTCAAGAATGGGCTCCCATTTCTCGCTTTTGCCGCCTTCTTTGGCAGTGTGGGTTCATTCATGTACGTTTTCAAGCCACTTACTGGCGTTTTCCTTGGTCAACTAAAACCCGAGCACAAAAATGTCAAAGAGGCGCCATTTACCATGATTTTGCCTATGAGTATTTTGACTTTGCTCACGATATTCTGGGGAATATTGCCAAGCAATGCTATTTCTTTTATTAACAAGATTGTTCATTATACAGGTGGCAAAGAAATACAACTAACCTTTTCAAGGATCATTGCTTTAACCGGTCAATGGGATTCAGTACTGGTAACAATGGCCTTCTTCGTCGGGTTCATAATTGCGTTTATCATCTTCCTAATGGGTAAAAAAGCGAGACAGGTTGATTTGATGGATACATACACGGGTGGTGAATTTCTTTACACTGCTGAGTTGTATCACTTTGTCTATAAAATGTACCGACCATTTGATAGGATGTTTGAAAAATGGCCATCTATGGAAAACTGGCTTACCTCACTGTCATATAAAATAAAGGAGCTTGGAGCATTGTTAAAAACATTGTTTTATCCGAAATATCCGCAAGGATATGTCGCGGTTAGTCTTTTAACTTTGCTCATAGCCTTCTGGTGGTTGAGGTGATATGAATGACAATACTTAAAGGTGCAGCATTACTCATTTTGGCTTTTATCTATACTGTTACGCTTGAAGGAATTGCCCGAAAAATAACCGCACGTATTCAAAGAAGGTATGGACCTCCTTTTTGGCAAAATTTTATCGATATTTTCAAAGCTCTTACAAAGCATTCCATTTCACACGGGTTTATTTTTGATTTTGGTGTCTTAATGGCCTTTGGGGGAACAATTGCCACGGCTTTGTTTATCCCCGCTGGTAATTTGGTGGTTTTCCCGGGCTTGGACAACGTTTTTGTAGTGATATACCTGCTTGCAATAGGGCTTCTTGGAATGGCAATGTCTTCTGTCGGATCTGGTAATCCCAATGCAGGTATAGGTATAGGCCGTGCATTAACACAGATGCTTGGTTATGAATTGCCTTTTTTGATCGTACTTGTAGGTGTGTTTTTCCAGTACAAAAATTCTTCGCTGTCTGACCTAGTGAATATTCAAATAGAATCCGGACAGTACAATGCGTGGATAATGCCGCTTGGGGCTTTAGTTGCTTTCATTTCCTTGCTGGGTATGTTGGGAAAGAAACCTTTCGATGTTTTCATAGCTCCTGCCGAAATAGCCTCTGGTCCTCTGGTAGAGTACAGCGGCAAATATCTGGGCATGCTATTGATACAGCATTCATTTTCCATATTTATTGAAATTGGTTTGTTTGTCAATCTGTTTCTCGGA
>NZ_CEYIHJ010000113.1:911-3718 GCF_982836095.1 Kosmotoga sp. | reverse complement strand
ACTGTCTGGGAATTCCTGCTGAAGTTTTTCATCGTATTCTTTGCTGTGGTTATTATTTCCGCAATTATGCCTCGGTTTAGAGTTGAACAGGCTGTGAAATTCTACTGGAAATGGCCATTGATACTGTCTTTTGTCCAGGCAATAATCGTCATCATGGCAACAGGGAGGTGAGTTGAATGATAAATCAGCAATCAGCCTGGGGAAAGGTTGCCAATATGCTTCGTGCCAGGTCATTGTGGATGCTCTACTATTGTACTGGCTGTGGCGCTATTGAGCTTCCACCTACAATGACATCTAGATTTGACATGGAACGCTTTGGTATAGGTCCCATGGCAACGCCCAGGCAAGCGGATATACTTTTGATAACCGGCTACTTGAGTACCAAGACTTTGCGAAGAATTGTTTATACATATGAACAAATGCAATCACCGAAATATATTGTAGGCTTTGGTTCATGTACTCTCAACGGTGGAGTCTATTATGACTCATATGCCACTATCAACAAGCTGGATCTATATGTTCCGGTTGACTTGTACCTTGCAGGTTGTATGCCAAGACCCGAAGCAATAATTAGTGGCTTCAAAGGGCTTATGAACAAAATAGACAGAGGTGAAGCCGACGGATGGAAGCGTTATCAAGAACATCACGAGTGGTACAAGCAGAACCAGCTAAAGGCACTCGGGGAGGTGTACATCCACGATGAATTCCACGAATAAAAGGATATTCGATGAAATAAAAGCGCTTTTCATTAACACCGAGTTTGAAAAGGTTGCAGAAAGGAAGTACGCTATCAGTATAGAAAAAGAGAAGGCGGGAACATTACTCGAAGCCTTGAAAAGAAAAGGATTTTCACATATGTCTCTCATCACCTGCATCGATAGAATAGCTGAAAATAAATTTGAAATCGTGTATTCGCTATTCAATTGGGAAACAGGGACGATTCTAATGGTAAAAACCCGTATCGATAGGGAAAAACCAGTTATGCCCACTGTGATGGAGATATGGCCAACAGCAAGATTCTATGAGAGAGACATTCACGAATTCTTTGGCGTCGAATTTGAAGGGAATCCTGACCTTAAACCTCTCATCCTTGAAAATTGGAAAGAAATACCTCCAATGCGAAAGGACTTTGACCCTGAGAAGTATTCCAAAGAACATTTTCCCGACAGAACTTATGATGTTAATTTCCTGTTAGAAGGAAGTGAAACCGATGAGTAAAGAAGTAAAACTCTTTCTGGGCCCTAATCACCCTGGAATGCATGGAAACTCAAGTGTTCATCTTTATGTGGAGGGAGACACGGTTGTAAAAGCAAGAACAGTTCCCGGTTTTCTCCATAGAGGGTTTGAAAAGCTTATGGAAAGGCGCCTTTGGTTCCAAAACCTCGCTCTGATACCGCGTATATGTGTTCCAGAACCAGATATTAACGAAATGGTATATGCCATGGCTGTTGAGGCCCTGACAGGTGTCGAAGTACCTGAAAGGGCTCACTGGATAAGAATGATAATTCTCGAACTTGCCAGGATTTCAGCGCATTTGATGGCAATGGGCGGAGTAGGTGGTTCAACGGGTCTTTATACTATGACCTACTGGACAATGCCTGATAGGGACAGGATTCTGGATATATTCGAAAAGATAACAGGTGCAAGGGTTTACCACATGTATATAATTCCCGGAGGAGTAAGAAAAGATCTTCCCAGGGGTATTGAAAAAGACATACTTGAAGTCCTCGATTATCTTGAAAGCCGAATGCCAGAATACGAAAATTTGCTCCTTAAAAATAGAGTTATCAGAACGAGAACCAAAGGCATAGCAAAACTAACAAAAGAAGAAGCTCTTGAAATCGGTGTTACTGGTGTTGGTTTAAGGGCAACTGGCCTTCCATATGATATAAGAAAAATAGATCCCTATGCCAGATACGATAAAGTGGAGTTCGTTGTGCCTACCGCCACTGAAGGTGATGCGTATGCAAGATTCACGCTCAAATATCTTGAACTCCAGCAGAGTATAAAAATCATAAGACAATGTATCGATCTCATGCCAAAAGAGGAACCTGTAAATGTGAAGTTTTCTGGTGGAAGCGCACTGAGATTCCGAGTACCGGCAGGAAGTGTCTATTGCCATATTGAATCTTCAAGAGGAGAATATGGATACTTTGTTGTCTCTGATGGTAGTGAGATGCCATATCGAATCCACGTGCGCGGTGCTTCCTATCCACAGGGGCTTTATGGTGTTGAAAGCAAGCTTCCGGGAACAAGGCTTGAAGATGTGGCTCTATGGCTCAACACTATGGATTTCTGCCCACCAGAAATCGACAGGTGAGGAGGCGATATCATGAGTATATATGAAACATTCAAAAAATCATTCTGGGGACCTACAATAGCCTGGAAAAGGCTTTTTACAAAACCCGTTACCATAAAAGTTCCTAAAGTCTATAGAGAAGCAGCAGAAAGGTATAGAGGTTTTCATGTAAATGATTGGGAACTGTGTACAGGATGCTCTACATGCTCTAAGGTCTGTCCCACCGATGCAATAAAAATGGTTCCAGTGGATATTGAAGTGGAACCAGGGAAAAAAGCTCAAAGGCCAGCAATAGATTACGGCAGATGCACTTTTTGCGGTATGTGTGTGGACATTTGCACAACTGGTTCACTGAAAATGACCCGGGAATACATTCACATTTCAGATGACCCCAATACTTTCTTTTTCTTGCCAGATGAAGCAGGAATTCATCATCAGGAAATCCCCCTGGGATATCAGCGTGATGAAGCTTCTGAATTGCTTGACCTTGAACGCGTAGAAATGGAAG
>NZ_CEYIHJ010000113.1:0-901 GCF_982836095.1 Kosmotoga sp. | reverse complement strand
TAGTGAGAGGGTTAACTCTTTTATTGAGTATGTGAAAGGCTATTCCAAAGAACAGGCAATTGCAGAAGCAGCTCGTTGTGTTGATTGTGAATTGTGTGTTGATGTGTGCCCTGCAAATATGGATATTCCAAGATATATTGAAAGCGCTTTCAGAGACAATACAAAAGAAGGGGTTGAGTGGATCTACAAAACTAACCCATTACCCGGGGTTTGTGGGCGTGTCTGCACTCATAAGTGTGAGACTGTCTGTTCGATTGGGCACAGAGGGGAACCAGTGGCTATTAGATGGCTCAAAAGATACATTATGGATCAAGAAAGTGTAGAAGATATTATAAAAAACGCAAAAGAAAATGTTGTTAAAAAAGGCACAGGTAAAATTGCCATCATTGGTGCAGGTCCTTCGGGTCTATCTGCTGCTTACTATTTATCTCTCATGGGCTATAAAGTAACAATATTTGAAGCAAAGGAATTACCAGGTGGCGTAATGAGATACGGCATTCCCCGTTATAGATTGCCTGATGAAGCTTTGGATAAAGATATTGGCGTTATCAAAGCCCTTGGGATTGAAATCAAGTGCAATAGCACTGTTGGCAAAGACATAACCTTAGATGAGCTTAAAGAAAAATATGATGCTGTTTTCCTCGGAACTGGTTTTACACTTGGAAGATCCACTAAAGTGCCTGGAACAGATCACAAAGACGTACTTATGGCTCTTCCGCTGCTTGAGAAAATCAGGGATTACTTGCGCGATCCAAAAAAATCTGAGAAACCACATGTACCTGACAGTCTAATAGTAATCGGTGGTGGAAATGTTGCGATGGATGTTGCAAGAAGCATTGCAAGACTCCAACGCATGGAAGGGAAAAAGGTCAACGTCAAAGTGACTTCCCTTGAATCAATG
>NZ_CEYIHJ010000112.1:0-6482 GCF_982836095.1 Kosmotoga sp. | reverse complement strand
TTCTTCCAGATACTGGATCTTCCTTCGGCTGTATCTTTACCCAGTTTTTCCACTGCCATGGCGTTAACCAAATATCTTATGTTTTCACGGTCTTTGCTCGCTTTTATGGTTCCATGTAGAAACCAGATTTGTTCTTGGGTTTTTTCGGGGAAATATCTCGTGGGAGATTTCCACAAGGCGAAGTTGCAACTTGGTACTACAAGGATATTTGCGCCGGCAGCATCAATTGTCTGAATGATATTTTGAAAAAACATATCATAACAAATTAGCCCACCTGCTTTCCCAAAAGAAGTAGTAATAGTTCGAGGATATTCGCTTTCGCCTTCGGAGAAAATGAGTTTTGTTTCTGAAGCTGTTAGTCGCTGTTTCTTGATTTTGGCAAGAAGCTGCCCTGAGGGATTGAAAAAATAACTCATGTTATACAACCTGTGCCCAATAATATGCCAACCCTTCTCGGATTCAAAAGTGATCTCCGGGAGAAGAATGCTGGGAGCTACAATATATGTCCCAAATTGACAGGCTAATTCTGAGAAGGCCTCACGATATAGCTTTTCAACGAAAAGGGCGTGCTTCAAAAAGGCTCCTTTGAATGGATTCAGTGACTTGAAACTAAGATTTCTCAGTACATACTTCATCAAGAGTTGAAGCAAGCTTTTAGGATTGTCAATCTTTGAAAACAATCCGGGGTATAGAAAAGTCCCCAGAAATTCTGGAAAAACCACAAGATGAGTTTCAGCGTTCCATTCGTTCATGGCTTTCATAAGATAATAAGAGAAAGCCTCTTTCATCCTTTCTTTCGATAAATAGTCATCTATATTGATTTCAACCTGTACTGCAGTGAGATCAAGTGAAGCCATTTTTCCCCTCCGCATGCTCCATTTTCGCAATCCAAACAATTTTAGCATTTTAGAAGAATCGCTCAAAAAGAAAAAAACGGGGTTTTCCCCGTTTTGATTTGGTGGAGGCGGCGGGAGTTGAACCCGCGTCCGAAGTCAGATCCCCCGTAGGCTCTCCGAGCGCAGCCTGCGTTCGATGTCGAAAGACCCACTACGCAGACAAAGTGAATCTTTCCGAGCCTCTAAAATGTCCCTGAAACGTCGAGGCTTCGTTTCAGGTAAGATCCGGAGTTATGACGCCCTTCTGCGGAATTCCGGATCAGGCTTCCGCAGGGACGGCTGCTTCATCTAATTAAGCAGCGAGAGCAAATTCATTGTTGGCACTTTTATTGTTCCGGCTTTTTAACGAGGTTCCGGAAACCCCGACTCGCTCCCACGGGTTCACTGACCCCGTCGAAACCGTTTCGCCCCCATAGTCCTTAGACGAATATATTTTATCATGGTTCAGTGAATTAATAAATCCCTCTCTTAAGTTGCGCTAATATGGCAATACATAGAGAAACATTGAAATCATGAAAGAAATGTTGCCAAGCATTACAAGCACATGCCAGAGTTCATGGTTCCCAAATCGCCCCGGAAAGAGATTGGGCTTTTCTTTAATAAATATCATTGCGCCGATTGTGTAAAAAAGCCCCCCTGCTATCATCAAAAGAACAACTTTTATACCCAAAAGCAAATATACACGATAAACGAGAAGCAAAGAAAGCCAACCCATGGCCAGATAGCCGGCCATGGAGAGCCATAAAGGCATTTTAGAAAAAAATACGGCTTTCAATACAATGTTCACCACTGCAAGAGCCCAAATAATTCCAAAAATAGACCAACCTAAAGTGCCTTTGACAACAACAAGGCAGAAAGGAGTATAGGTACCCGCTATTAGCAGATAAATCGCGCTGTGGTCGAGTATTCCAAAAACCTTGAAGTATCTCTTGAACCAGATAAAAAAATGTAGAATACTGCTCATAGTCATAGATAAGAATACACTGAAACCATACAGGCTGAAGCTGAAAACGTGAAGCCACTTTTTCTGAAGGGCAGAAAAGATAATTAGTAAAATCATACCAGTAAGGCCTATTACGGCTGCTATGGCATGGCTTATGGCATTAAAAGCTTCGTTGGCATCCTTTGATGAGATCATCGGGTCGAGTTTATTCATTCTATTCATATTTGCAAATCCTTTCGCAAGATGCATTATTCTACTATATTCAGTTGTCTTTTGACTTATAATCAGAAATATTGCTTTACTTTGCCTTTATCTTTGGCCCATCCTGTAAAAACTTTCCCCTGAATTTGTCTTCGAGAAGCATTAGGTGAGAATCAAGGTCGTGGAATGCAAAAGCACCTGTCCCAAGCGCGAATTGAACACTCTGATTAATACCCACACTGGATTCACTCATGCAGCCAATCATAAGTTGAATTTTAGCGGTATTCGCCATTTCTACAATTGCAAGGGCATCGGAAATACCGGATTTCATAAGCTTTATATTCACAAAGTCCACCGCGTCCTCTTTTATTAGCCTTAAAACATCGTATCTAGTTCTTGCGCTCTCATCTGCAGCAACCGGAAAAGGTGAGTTATACCTTACCAGTTTCAATCCTTCTATATTCTGTGCCTGCACAGGCTGCTCATACACATTTATATCTATTCCACGGGCGTAAATCTCCCTTGCAAAAGTAATAGCCTCTTTAGGGGTGTACCCAGTATTCGCATCAACGATGTATTTTGCGCCTTTTGAAACTTCATGTATGGCTTCCATAACCCGAATATCCTTTTTGAGTTCCTCACCAACTTTTATCTTAATTGACTTAAAACCCGATTTGAAAAGCAATTCTGCTTCTTTTGCCATATTTTCCACAGAATCAATGCCGATAGTTTTGTCCGTTTCTATCTCATCTTTTGCTCCACCAAGAAGCTGATAAACCTGGGCACCTATCTCTTCGCTAAAAGCATCAAGTGCAGCAAATTGTACTGCTGCTTTTACACTTGAGGCACATCTTAGCTTATCCATGATATCGAAAATTCGCCTATAGTTTCTTATGTCGATCCCAACTAGCTGTTCTTTTACAAAGGGCTGTAATGAGAGGAAAGTTTCCACTCTTTCACCGTTCACACGGTAAGATGGCGCTGCTTCGCCATAGCCAACAACCCCGTTTTCAAGGAATACCTGGACCTCGAGATTCTTACTCCCAGCGGATATACTATTTGCAATATGAAAAGGTTTCTCATACTGATATTCTTTCATAATGAACTTGATATCTTTAATCTTTCCCATATTTCTTCCCCCTTTAATTCTCAATCTCTTCAAAGGAAATTATCTTCATTTCCACTTTAAAAGCATCGTTGTATATATTCTCAACCTCTGTTTCCAGTTCACCTACCTGGTTATCATAAGGATCCGAACGCCAGAATCTTTTTATTGGCTGAAAATCTGCCATATATTCAGAATTTGCTACCATTCTGAAGGCATCGAGGTTTCCGAAGTAGAATTTATTGACAAAGTCTGGTCTTTCAGGTCTTACACCCCCAAAAGATAGGTCAGCTGGAAGCCAGCCATAAGGTTCAACATAGAACATGGTCCAATCATGTGGTGAAGCAAAAGCAGGATTCGCATACCAGCCTGATTGCCATCTTGCAGGCACACCAGCAATTCTACATAATGTTATATAAAGAGAAGCTTGTGCACCGCAATCGCCTCTTAAATTTGACGCGACAAACATGGGGATGTTTTCATACAGAGCGTATGGATGCATATAAGAATACCTCACATTGTGTGTTATCCACTCATAAAGTTTCTTGGCCTTGAGATAGGGGTTCTCTTCGCCTCCTATTATTTCGCTTGTAAGTTGTTTCAAATAAGGTGTGAAAACAATATGGGGAGGTCGTTCAACAAGGTATTTCGAAAGTTCGGGCGAAAAAGTAGCTTTTACTTTATCAGGGTTTACAGTGGTATATTGCTCACTGATAACATACTCAAATCTTACCCTAAAATAAAGCCCTTCCTTCAGGTCATCTTCCATGTAGATAGTGCGATGAGGCGTTTCATTGGGAGTCAGAAGAAACTTTTCGTGGCTTGTTTCAATGAGTTTAGCATCGCTAATTTGAGCTTCTACTTTTGGAAAGGGTAGCCAGCACTTAACATGATTACCCTTGATTTTACTGATATCAGGTGTAACTTTTATTTCCGCGGTGACTCGATAGCTCTTGGGCTTATCACCTGAAAGGAGAGATTCAACACGATTGTAAAGTAGCTCTCTCACTTTTTCTGATTTTTCGTCTTTCTTCGTTCGACTTTTGTATTTAGGTATGGCAAAAAGCAGGTTCTCAAAAAATCTCGCCTCAAATCTCTTTTCGCCTTCAACAACAATGTAGTCCAAAACAGCGGCATTTATGAGCTCATCATATTCCTTTTCAGACAAGTCTTTGATCGATTCAAATAATTTCTTCTTAGCTTCCATTTCGGTAAAAGGATAATTTTTAACCAACCTTTCGATTCGTTCAAGTTCGAACTCAAGGCGCGCTTTAAGCATAGTCGGCAGGGAACTGGACTCGAGCTTCTGCATAATCAACTGTCGCGCCCTGCTAAAATTTCCCAGTTTTTCCTCACGTTCAAGCTCTTCGAAGAGAGGTGTATTCATAAACTCCATCACGTTTATCATCCCCCCAATAATATTGTTCGGTTACCTTACTATAGCATATAAGAACGAAATACAGAAATTCTATTTAATATCTCAGAAGGCATTATTTATAGGCGACATAGACGTCAAAATATACACTTAAGATAAAAGCAAAATAAATTTTTCAAGCTAATAGACCCAAAGTCGAAATAAAAAAGGTGATCCTGAAGATCACCTTTTTGCTGTTATTTTCAAAACTTGAATCCAATCATTTCTTCCGTCGAAAATTCAATTGGAAATTTCACAGGCCTTTTTTCCTTTACAGACTTGTATATTCCCAAAATTATCTCAACAGCCTTTTTCCCGTCTTCGCCCGTAATATAAGGCTTTTTATCATGGACAATGGAGTTTGCAAAATCTGCAAATAACGTGATATGACCATTCCCGTATACCGTTTCAGGATCTGGAAGATTCATGAAAGGATGGCTATCTTCCCCGGGAAATCTCCATGTCTGTATTTTATTCACAGCAAGACCGCCAATAATTACCGTTCCGCTTTCACCAAAAACAGAGAGAGTCTCTTCTAGGTTTCTTGGATATACATTCGCTGTTCCTTCAATTATTCCGACTGAACCATTCTTAAATTTCAAAATTGCGGCACCAAAATCTTCTGCCTCGATGTATTTGTGATTGAAATTCTTGGTTACCGCATAAATTTCTTCAATATCGCCTCCAAGTGTCCACTGAAGAAGATCGATGTTGTGAGAGCATTGGTTCATCAAGGTACCGCCATCCATTGCCCAGGTTCCGCGCCAAGAAGATTGTTTGTAATAATCTTTATTCCTGTTCCAGAGAATTCTTGCAGTGGCATTGAAAATCTTGCCAAAGGCACCGCTCTCGATTTTTTTTCTGAGTTCTTGTATAGGCGGATTGAAACGATTTTGAAAACACACACCCAGTTTTAGATGCTTTTCCTTAGCTAAAGAAATCATCTCGTCCATGTGGCTGGTACTCAAAGCCATCGGTTTCTCAACGAGAACGTGCTTCCTAGCAGAAAGAAAATCCATAGCTATACGATAATGATTCCCACTCTCTGTGGCAATGGTCACAAAATCGATATCTTTATCAAGCAATTCAGAATAGTCAGTAATGACTTGCGGTTTGAGAATACGTTGTTGGTTGTACGTTGTTCGTTGTGCGCTTACGGTTTTTTTATCTTTCGTACTACCTACAACCCACAATCCACAACGTTTCTTATACTCATCTGCCGCTCTTTCAGCTTTTTCTTTCACAATATCGCATACCGCAACGAGCTCTATTTTGTCAGAATTAGCCGCAAACGCCTCTATATGCTTTTTTATTCCTATCCTTCCACAACCAATCAATGCACCACGTAGATTTGACATTAAAAACCTCCTAACACGAGATCCGAGAACCGAAAGACCGAGAAATAGTAAGCTATTCATCTGTACTTGCTTTTCTTTGAATAGACCCTATTAATTTCTGTAGCATTAATCTTATTCTTTCAGTTAGATTGGTAAGATTATCATATTCCTCTTCATCAATATATAGCAAACGCTTTGCAATTTCAATTTGGATTTTTATTTCCATCAATGATCCCCTAGCATTGTATAAAAAATGCACGTATTCCTTTGAATATTTCCTTCCATTACCTTCTGCAATATTAGATGGTATAGAAACTGCTGCCCTTCTCATTTGGCTTATGAGTCCAAATTTTTCTTCATCAGGGAAATTTTTAGTAATTCTGTATATTTCTTCAACAAAATTTAGTGTAACTTCATATAGTTCCATATCTACAAATGCCACAAACATCACACCAATCTTTTTTTAAGTATTTCTATGTTTCATTAGTTTTTTAAGTTTCTCTCCCGGACTCTTGGTTCTCTTGGCTTCTCGGACTCTCGTTACTCTGGTCTTTCACCTACTATGTCAAGTCAAGGAGACAATCTA
>NZ_CEYIHJ010000111.1:1213-6499 GCF_982836095.1 Kosmotoga sp. | reverse complement strand
CAGCAGTTAAGCCAAGTTCGAAAACAACTTCTAATGCCTTGCTCATGTTTCCACTTCTTCAGATACATACTTCATAAATATCTTTTCAAAATTCACCGTATCCTGTTCAATTGATTTTATTTCTGTACCGGCAGTTTTTAGAGTGTCCATGAGGTCAAAGAGTTTTTTGGGGTTTTCAAGATCGATGCTGAACTCTAAAAGTCCGTCTTCTCTTTTAGTTATCACTGCACCAGAATCTTCAAGGTAAGAAGCAACATTCTGCCCATTAGCAGATATTTTCAGAACATATCTCCGCGCCTTAAACATTTCCATGAGCTTTTCCTTTCTTTCACATACCACAATTTTACCTTTGTTCATAATGGCAACCCTATCTGCAATCGCTTCAACAAGATTCATATCATGGGTCGATAAAAGAATCGTTTTTCCTTCCTTCTCAACCAAATTTCTAAGAATATGACGAAGCTCAATGGAAGAAGCCACATCAAGTCCTAAAGTGGGTTCATCCAACATAAGGATATCTGCTCCGGTTGCGAGGCAAACAGCTACGGCGGTTTTTTGCTGCATACCTCTTGAAAGTTGTTGCACAAGGTCATTGGCTTTTTCCTTGAGCCCGAATTTGTCAAGGATTTCCAGCGCTTCCTTTTTTGTCAGTTTCTTTCCACGTATGCCGGAGAAGTAGCGCATGTTTTCCACCGGGGTCATTCGCCAGTAAATATTTCTGTTCCCCTCCAAAACAGCGCTTATGTGTTTGAGAGCGCTTCCTCGCTCTTTCAAGATATTTTTGCCCATTATTTCCAGCGTACCCGAATCGGGTAAAAGCAATCCACAAACGCTTTTTATCGTGGTTGTTTTACCCGCTCCATTTGGTCCGAGAAGCGCGAAAATCTCCCCTTGCTGTATCTCAAAAGAAATATCATCGACTGCTATGAACTTTTCTCTGGTTTTTCTTCTACGATAGGTTTTAATGAGATGCTGTACTTTCAAAATAGCTTCATTCTTCATGCTATCACCCCATCAATACTGGCTCAAGGAGCCGAGTCTCATTGCTTTTTTTTCAAATGCTCTGAAAACAAGGATTCCAAGAGAGAGATATAGGAACGATGCGAGCCAAAGGTATGCGTGTTCAATAAGCGGGTATTCCATCAAGCTTACTTTGTCCAGAGCCATCATGCGCATCATATAGGCAGCTTGAGACATAGGGATGAAACGCATCAACACGTTTTTCGGATCCACCATGGTAAATGCGAGCGAGCCAAAGGTAGCGATCTCAATGAACGACGAAACCCGCTTGAAGATCAATGCTATGCCTCCTATTATCATTCCAACACCTGTGGCGCTCATGACGCCAATCAAAAGAAGGTAAACAAGTGTGATAGGATCGAAAGTCAGGTTTCTTCCGGTAGTGAAGGCTGCAAAGTACATCAACGGCATAGTGGCAAGCAAAACATTAAAGACGAAGTCACTGATAATCCTTGAAATCATTTGAAATTCAAAAGATATTGGAGACATGAAAACCTGTTCCAATGTTCCCCTTTGAGCTTCTTCGATGATGCCCCGACTTACCCCTTGAAAGGAAAAAATAAAAGCAAGCCACATGAAATAGCCCACAATAATACCATCAAGTGTTTCGCCAAACTGCGGCGTACCACCACCAACCGCTTTAACGCCAAAGAATATTAGGTAAAAAAAGACCAGGATCGTTATTATGCTTGTGATGGAATTAAAATAATAGCGCTTGAATTCTATCAGATTTTTCCAAAAATTCGCCCAAAAAGCTCTCAACATTTCCTATCACCACCTCAATATTTCTTATCTTCATATTAAATATTATCATATTATAATGAAGAATGTCAATCTATAAATCCAATTACCTAAAATAATCAAAAATTATATTTAAAAATCGTATTTCAATTATTGGACTTTTTGCCATTAAGTACATAAAAAACAGCAGGAATTTCTATCCCTGCTGTCTTTCATATTTGAAGCCATAAGCAAACAAGGCGGAGATGTTTAATTATTTACCGCCTAAGCCAAAATCCAGCTATTGCATATCTTCAAAAAGCTTCTTAATAACTTCTTTTACGCTTGAAATGCTATTGACCTTGTATCCTTCAGCGCCAATGAAGGCAAATCCATTTTCAAAATCCCCTTTTGAAGCGTTCAACAGCGCTTCCGCTATACAATATGGGGCTTCCCTGAAATTACAAGTCTTTATGCAGTGGTACATGCACTTGAATGGCTTTTTTACACCTCTTTCCACATCTTCGAGAAATTTGTTCCGCACAGCCCTACCGGGTAACCCAACCGGACTTTTGATAATGATTATGTCTTCCTTCTTTGCATTAACAATCGTTTTCTTGAATTTTATATCCGCATCGCATTCTTTTGTGGCGATAAAGGGCGTTCCCACCTGCACTCCGGAAGCTCCAAGTGAAAAGACTCTTTTTACATCTTTCGAATCACATATTCCCCCAGCTGCTATCACCGGGACTTCTTTTCCGTACTCTTTTTTGATTTTTTCAGTGAACTCTCGCACCTGTGGTATGGTTCTTTCCAGGGAGAATTCTGGTTCAGTGAGCTGTTCTGGCTTGTAACCAAGATGGCCTCCGGCCTTAGGCCCTTCAACCACAAAAGCATCAGGAATATAGCCATGCCTTTTGAACCACCTTTTGAAAATGAGCTGTGCGGTTCTCAACGATGATACTATAGGGATCAATTTTGTTCTGGAATCTTCACTGAGGTAAGAGGGCAAATCAAGTGGTAAACCCGCACCGGAAATTATGACATCGATCTTTTCTTTGATAGCTGTTACAACCATATCCTCGTAATTTGTCAAAGCAACCATTATATTAACACCGAGGATTCCTTTGGTTTTTTCCCTTGCACTTCTTATGACTTTTTTAAGACCCTCTATGTTTTCTTGCCTAAAATTCTTTCCTTTGCCTCCCATTACCATTCCGATACCAGCTGTGCCTATAACACCTATTCCGCCTTCGTTGGCAACCGCTGAAGCGAGATTGTCCAGAGATACACCAACAGCCATTCCTCCCTGAATGAGAGGTATTTCAGGCATCAAACCTCCAATGTTCAGTTTGATAAATTTCAACCCCTTTCAAAGCAACAATTCTATGCTTCCTTGAAACCGAGCATTAGTGTCGCTGTGCACACTTTCTTATTCTCTACTTTAGCTACACCCTCTGCAAAAATAACGCCCCGGCGCTCCTGAAGAATCTTTACTTCGTAGTTCAATCTATCCCCCGGCTTTACCTCGCCCCTGAACCTCGCCTTTTCAATGCCGAGAAAAAGCGGAACCCCTTTCTTCCCATTTAGCAACAGTACTCCGGCAGTTTGTGCAAGGCCCTCTACTATGAGGACGCCAGGGTAAATGGGATAATCAGGGAAATGCCCCTGAAAAACGGGATCTTCCGGGTTTATATCCCTGAAAGCTTTTATGTTATCCTCCCCTTCTTCAACAACTCCATCCACCAGCAAGAAAGGAGGGCGATGTGGAATAATGCTTTTCACATATTCTATGTCTTTCACCTTATCACCTCCAACACTTTATATGAAAAAAGATACCATGACCATGTTCAATAAACATTGTGCGATTTTTGTACATCCACACACAAAAGCGTCCGGTTTTTGAACGAATTTGATATGAAAATCACATGGCACAGAGTTGCTAATATTATATTCGGAAAGGAGGGGATTATTCTGAGAGTAATCGGTACAGGCTCATACTTACCGAAAAAAATTGTGAAAAATGCTGAACTGGAAGATAAATTGGGCCTTGAAAAAGGCTGGATTGAGCAGCGTACAGGTATAAAAGAACGCCATTTTGCTATCAACGAAACACCTTTGGATCTTGCATTGAAAGCCGCTGAAGAAGCGTTGAAGGATTACGATAAAAGTCCTCAAATTGTGGTAGCCCATTCATCGACCATTGAACAGGGATTCCCTTCAATGGCATCAATGGTATCAAAGGAATTGGGACTGAATCCTGTTCTGGCATATGATGTTGTTTCTGGCTGCACAGGCTTTCTGCACACGCTTATATCCTCGGTTTCCGTTATGAAAAACCTGAAACTCGACAGTATGCTCATAATAGCCGCAGAAGTTTTGAGCAGCCATATAGACTTCACTGACAGGGATACTGCAATACTCTTCGGTGACGGCGCTGGGGCGTTACTCGTTGAAAGGGTTCCATCAGATGAAGTTATACTCGCATCGGATTTTGGAACTGATGTAAAAAAGGCAGGGGATCTCATCATAGACAACTTAACGGGAAATGTGATCAAAATGAACGGAAGGGAGATTTTCCGCTTCGCTGTAAGAACACTGGGAAAATCCATCCTGAAAGTTTTAAAAGCTGGCAATATCTCTATCGAAGAATTGGACTATTTCATTCCTCATCAGTCAAATGCCAGGATTCTCGCTTCTGTAAACAGAGAGCTGAAGATTCCCGAAGAGAAAATAATCTCCTATATTGATTCATATGGCAATACTGCTTCCGCTTCCATTCCGATAGCCATAGATAAAGCAGCAAAAGAAGGTGTTTTAAAAGACGGAAATAAAGTATTGCTTTCAGGTTATGGCGCAGGATTGAGCTGGAGCACCCTATTAATTGAATGGCGAACAGGAGAGGAGGAGGCAAGTTGTATCTTGGAAAGCGTGTTTCAGGGTTACTCGGAATAAGATATCCTGTTCTCCAGGGGGGAATGGCCTGGGTAGCCACCGCTGAACTCGCTTCAGCGGTATCGAATGCCGGTGGGCTTGGAATCATCGCAGCGGGTAATCTCACCCCTTCTGAATTGAAAGCTGAAATAGCCAAAACAAAAGCATTGACAGAAAACCCCTTTGGGGTTAATCTAATGCTCCTATCGCCTTATATAGAGGAGCAGGTGAAAATCGTTTGCGAAGAACGGATTCCTGTTGTCACCACCGGAGCGGGAAATCCCGGAAAATACATGGACAAGCTCAAAAAAGCAGGAACAAAGGTAATTCCAGTGGTAGCTTCACCCGGACTTGCTAAAAGAGTAGAAAAGCTCGGTGCTGATGCGGTAATCGCTGAGGGAATGGAAGCCGGGGGACACATCGGTAAGCTAACCACCATGGTTCTCGTCCCTCAAACGGTTGATGCCGTTTCCATCCCGGTTATAGCCGCAGGTGGCATTGCAGATGCCCGGGGTGTAGCAGCAGCTTTTTCACTTGGAGCTGAGGGGATTCAAATCGGAACGCTCTTTGCCTGTTCCCGCGAAAGCATTGCTCACGAGAACTTCAAGAAAA
>NZ_CEYIHJ010000111.1:0-1172 GCF_982836095.1 Kosmotoga sp. | reverse complement strand
CCAGTTCTCTCGATGCCGTAGTTACTGGTGAGAGCACGGGGCATCCGGTGAGATCTCTGAGGAACTCTCTTACAAAAAAGCTGCTGGAACTTGAAGCAAAAGAAGCGAGTTTTGAAGAATTTGAAAAACTTGCGATAGGTGGGTTGAAACGGGCAGTCAGAGAAGGCGACATAAAAACTGGTTCCGTTATGGCAGGCCAGGTTGCCGGGCTTGTTAAGGAAATAAAACCAGTAAAGGAAATCATTGAAGAAATCTATAAAGGTGCTGAAAAGATTTTCAGAAATTTCGCGGAAATGGGGGTTGAGAAATGAAAGCATGGATATTTCCCGGACAAGGCGCACAATACGTTGGTATGGGAAAAGACCTTTATAATCATCACATTGCCCGTGGATTCATGAGCAGGGCATGTGAAGCTCTTGGTATAGATTTATTGAACCTTATGCTTGAAGGCCCGGAAGAGGAATTAACACTTACCGAGAATGCACAGCCTGCTATTTTGCTTCACAGCGTTGCAACAGCAGAACTGTTGAGAATGAATCGCCAATATCCGGACATAGTCGCCGGATTCAGCCTTGGGGAATTCAGCGCGCTGGTAGTTGCCAGAGTGTTCTCTTTTCATGATGCACTGAGGCTTGTAAGATTGAGGGGAAAGGCAATGCAGGAAGCTGTTGCGCCGGGAGTGGGAAGCATGGCAGCAATCATAGGCCTTGAAGCCATACAGATCGAGGCTATTTGCAAGGAAGTATCTCCTGAAGAAGAAGTTATCATTGCCAATTACAACGCTCCTGGACAGGTTACTATTTCAGGTATAAAGGAAAAAGTTCTTCAGGTACTTGAAAGAGCTAAAGCCATGGGTGCAAGACGGGCAGTAGAATTGAAGGTAAGCGCACCTTTCCATACGAAATACATGTTAAATGCCAGTGAGAAGCTTAGAAAAGCACTGCGTGAAATAGAGATAAAACCTCCAAAGATACCTGTGATCTCCAATGTTACAGGCGAACCTTTTCCAGATGATCCAGTGGAAATCAGAGAGCTCATCGCTAAGCAAGCGTGTAGCCCCGTTCGTTGGGAAAGTTCTGTAAGAAAGATGGTTGCCATGGGTGCAAGTTTCTTCCTGGAAGTGGGGCCCGGCAAAGTCCTCACCGGCTTGAACAGGAGGATAGACAGGCGCG
>NZ_CEYIHJ010000110.1:1534-6511 GCF_982836095.1 Kosmotoga sp. | reverse complement strand
TTTTACGCGGTCAATTCGCAACGGGGTAAGTGACAGTGAAACAAGCGTGGCTATCCGGTCTCCGATTTTTAAATCCAGATGGGCAAGGTCGGGACCAATTGCCTCAACCGTGCCTATCAACATGCCGCCAGAGCCTGTCACTGGATTTTGAAGTTTTCCACGTTCTTCGACTATTTTTTTGATCATTTCTGATATCTTGTCCTTGTCGTTTCCACAGGCATTTTTTATTTGCGTAAAGCTAGCAGAATCCACGTTCAGTGTCTGTACATTTATGAGAATTTCATTGGAATACAATTCCATGGTGTTGTCTATCTTTTTAGCAGCCTGTGGTAGAAAACCCTGCGGTTCTACAACTCTATGGCTTCCGAAGGGGCATCCTTTTTTCATTCCATTACCTCCTATTTCTTATTTTCAAAATGCTCCTGGCCTCATCAGGTGTAGCAATCTCCCTGCCAAATTCCCTTGAGATTTTGGCAACTCTTTCGACAAGCTGGGCACTTGATTTCGCCAATTCTCCTTTGCGGTAATAAATATTGTCTTCAAACCCCACTCTAACGTGTCCCCCCATGGCAATGGCATGAAGTGCAAGGGGCAATTCATGACGTCCTATTCCTGCGACACTCCATGTACTGCCATCGGGGATGCAATTCACAAGATAGACAAGATCGTTTATCGTTGCGGGTATGGCACCGGGGACACCCATGACAAAATCGAAATGCAGAGGTGGAGAAATCAACCCTTTTTTAACCAATCTCAGGGCATTTTCAATCATACCTCGTTCGAACACCTCAATTTCCGGTTTGATCCCCCGATTTTTCATTTCCATCGCAAATTTCTCCATATATTCCTGGGGGTTAGCGAAGATGTCGTTGCCAAAGTTACAGGTTCCTGTGGAAAGTGTTGCCATCTCGGGATTTATATACAAAGGTTGTATTCTCTCTTCTATGCTGTGCCAAACCGCGCCACCAGTAGAGGGCTGAACAATGATATTACACTTTCTCTCTATCTTTTCTTTTATTTCCCTGTAAACCTCCATGTCCTGAGTAGGCGTACCATCACTCTTCCTTGCATGGATATGCACAATAGAAGCACCGGCAAGGAAGCATCGAAAAGCTTCTTCGGCAATTTCATCTGGCGTTATGGGTAGATTGGGTTGCTGTTCACGCGTAACTTCGGCACCGGTAATCGCCGCTGTGATTATAAGCTTCTCCAATATGTTCATCCCCCTTTTCTCTGCTTGTTTAACGGAACTACGCATGTTCCTGAAGCCCTGCACACAACAACAGGATCTTCAAGAACTTCCGCTGCAGAATCGGAAATGTCTGAGCGCGCTTGAATGACCTTTTTGGCTTCAAATATAATCTTCCTTGATGTTCTGCCAACATGAACGATTTCCCCGGTTGCTTCAATGTAATCACCAGCGTATACAGGAGCCAGAAATTCTACGTTGTCGTAAGCACGAAAGAGACCTTCATCACCATCGTTACGAATGAGCAATTCTGTGGCCACATCACCGAAGAGTTGAAGAATTTTGGCGCCATCAACAAGATTTCCACCGTAATGAGCGTCGTGTAGGCTCATTCTAACCCTGATAACAACCTTTTTCATCAACATATACCCCCTTATTAACATTTTGCTTTCAATTACGCCGTTATTCAACACTAAATAGAGGGAATTATCACCGAATTAAGGCGGGAATTATTATCTATATCTCTTATGCTTATCGGATTATGGAAACGCTTTTCACAGCCCGAAAATTTCACTTATTGTCTTTGAAAGTTTTCTTAGCGTTTCTTTTCTAAGTGTAATAACATTGTTGAACACATCAATATCAATTAGCGAAGCTTTGAAGAGCAAATTTATGTGGTAAGAAATAGTGGATTTGTTCAAACCTGTAAAATCCGCAAGCTCTTTTTGAGTCGAGGGCTTTGTGGCAAGATATCTTAGAATTTCAAAACGTGAATTGTCTCCAATCGCTTTTAGAAGATTGTTTAACTTATATTCTTGTGGAATCTTTCTTATAAAATCCTTTGTTATTTCTTCGACACCCATTATAAGCAGGTGAAAGGTTGGATAACTCATTAACCCGGAATTGCTTCTTGGAACAGAATTTTGAAGTGTAACGTATAGCGGCCGGGAAGCGTCTGGAATCAGATCGTAATAATCCAGATAGTTCGAAATGGAATTCTTGATTACTTTTGGGTCTGTCGAAGAGAAGAAATCGTTTACCTTACGAAGATTTTTACTTCTCAAACCTGTTTTTTCATAAATTTTCAGAATCTTTCTGGTGTTTGAAGTAAGAAATTCTATAGCTTTCACCGGGAAGAGAAGTAACTGATTGACAAACCACTTTGAATCCGCACTTATGCCTTCGATTTCTTCTACTTTCTCCGTTACAGTAAAGGGAGAAGTTTCCAGTAATTTTTTTAACTCCTGGCTTTTCATATTCAATCTGCGAACAGCGAGAACTGTGATAAAACGATCCCTGATTATTTCCATCAAATCCGGAGTGAGCTCTATGGATTCTTCAATTTTAACAGCAGTGCCATCTACCATTTTATGTTTTACAGGAAAGAGGACAGGAGATATGACGCCAAATTCGTTCATGAAGGTAGTATAGATGCGAGTTGACCAATCTGATTCCTTCAAAATCGCATTGCGGAAAGCCAGTAGTTCCGGCGTCGGGTCGAAATCCACCCCAAGCGATTTCAGTGATTTTCTAACTGGTTCTGAATGAAAGGCATAGTAAATCGCCATCATAAGATCGTATATTTCGAAATACCCTGCTACTATCTTCATCTATTGTCCTCCATTCTCAAAAAGGCGTTGTCTATATCCCTTATTATCTTTCTCAAATTATCCTTGTTAAGTGAATAGTAAACTTTTCTACCTTCGTTTGACTTCTTAAGAACTCCAAGCTTTCCAAGTGCAGAAAGATGGTGAGATATGGTTGCTTTGGAAAGCCCACAAAGCTCTGCAAGTTGTGCTACATACATGGCTTCGTCTGAAAGCGCTTTTAGAATGCAAAAACGTGTCCTGTCCGATAAATTTCTCAAGAACTCCTTCAGAAGGTCGGTTTCATGATTGTGCTTTGATAATTCAATGCTCAGGGAATTTCCCAAAAGGAAAAGAGTTCCCTCATCGAATTTGACGGGAGCGGAAATAAAATCCGGAAGAAGGTGTTGAATAGAAAGGATAACACATCCTCCAAGGGGGGCTCTGGATAGATGTTTTAATTGCTCCGTGAGCATAGCTCTGGAACGGTCGTGTGTCAATATGCTCAAACTTTCATGTGCAGTACTGGTAATGGCATTTCTGAGCCCGCTATTAATGTACGACTGCAACAACTTTTCCAGAGCTTCGCTAAAGATCTCTCTTGTGTGTTGAGGGAATATCAGTAGTTGGGTGAGAAACCATGTAGAAGACCTGGAAAGCACCCTTTGATTCTGTAAAAAATCAAGGAATCTATCCCTTGAACAACTCTTTAAAAGATGTTGTCTATCTCCGAAGTGCTTGCTGATAACAGAAGAAAAGAACCTGGATCCCAGCTTTTCAAAATTGTTGAGACTTTCTATTGTTTCCTCAAGTGTGATAAAACTGCCATCTTCAAATTCTTCTCCTGCAAAGAGAAGGAAATTCTCTCCAAGTTCTGAAAAGGTTGAAATAAGTGTTCGTGTGTTCCAGGCTGCTGTATTGGCGATATCGTGTATAAAAGCATCTATCCCGGTGTTTATATGGCCGGAAGGATCATTAGGGATTTTGCGGCTATTATCGGTGATTAATTTCGATATTGCTATGAGTTCACCCAGTTCGACCCACACTAATCTCACACTCATAATATCCTCCAGTTAGATATACATCTAATTATAGCATCAAAATGTTGCTTCTATACCTTGTTGTATTTTCTTTTTGATGCCCTATATGCTTAATTATAGAATTTTTTTGCTGATTTTCTTGGAATTTTCTTGTATTTCTCTTTATTGCACTAAATAAGGGTTCTAGAGGATTTACAAACATTATGTTAGACCGTCATCGGTTGTTAACATTACGGGTTTGACAACCATCGAACATAGTGTTATTATAATTTCGTCAGGGATTACTAGAGTTGGAGGGATGGATATGAAAAACAGCAAGACTGTAAATGTAAAGAACATTCAGGAAGAAATTGAAAAGGTCAAGATTTCGTTAATCAAAAGCGGCGCATTTATAAACCTTTAAACCCCCTTGAACAACAAGAGCACGAGAGAACCGAATAAACAACATGCAACACCCCCCCTTTTTCCCCACGGAGAGTTTAACGGGCCTGAGAAGGCCCTATTTTTTTGCTGCTATAATAGAAGTTGATTCGGGGGTGATGTATTGAAATTACAAAAAAAGATAGAAATTTATCTGCTGGCTATTTCTCTTCTTCTGGCCCTCATAGCTGGACTTTTGTTATTTGATATCGTCATTGACCCTCTTTTGAAGTCTTACTTTGCCATTCAGTCGCAAAGGGAAGAAACGCTTCAACAAAGCAGAGAAGTTCTGAAGGAACTCTCCCGGCTGGAATTTTCCATTAAGGGATTTTATTATTTGAATTCTGTATTTCCTTCAAATGCAGAAGAATTAGATGAAAAGACAAAATATAACTATGTTTTTGACTATGAAGACAAAGGGGATTCATACAATGTCAAAATAAGGGGTAACGTTCCTCTGTCATCCAGCAAAAAGCTCATGGAGGAATTCAACTTAGAAGGGAAGCTTTATTCTACGGATGAAGGGTTCTTGTATCTTTTTCCCATCAAGAAGGTATATTGATCGATGCTCCTTGAAGCTGGTTCTTAAATCATCAGATGGGCTTTCATTTACATAATGTTTTTCGAAGGTTTCCGTAAAGCAACCGGGGCAATTCTATGTCAAGGTCGTAGTCATAGGGTCTGCTCGTAACCAGATGGCTTTTGGCCAGTAAATAGGGTTCTGAATTTTCAACACAAAGGA
>NZ_CEYIHJ010000110.1:0-1524 GCF_982836095.1 Kosmotoga sp. | reverse complement strand
ATTTTAGCGTTAGAAACTCTTTCTCGTTACTTTTGATAAGTGAAATAACTTGCCCATATAGAATAACGAGGTTGTAAGTCTTCATTTTTCCTCCCTTCTTTTTTCCACGATTAACATGCTATCATTATTACTGAATATATTGAATCGAGGTGTAGCATGGAAAAGCCAAAAGTAGCTCTTATTGCACACGACAAAAAGAAAATCGATCTCATAATGTTTGTCAAAGAAAACATAGAAACCTTCAAACTTTGTGAATTACACGCTACCGGGACTACCGGCAAATTTCTAAGAGAAAAATTGAATTTGCCGGTCAATGCGGTGCATTCCGGCCCTCTGGGAGGAGATATTCAGATAGGTTCACTCCTCGTAGAGGGAAAGATGGATTTTGTCATATTTCTCAGAGACCCTTTAACCGCTCAACCTCATGAACCCGATATTTCCGCTTTGCTGAGGGTTTGCGATGTACTCAATATTCCATTGGCTACCAACCTTGCAACAGCAGAGGCTCTGGTGGTTGAAATCAAGAGCATTTTAAAGAGCTCAGAGCCCTGAAATAGCCAAAATAGAAGCCGGGAACAGTGAATATTTCCCAAAAGCTTCTTCTATTTTCAAAGAGATGGGTACCAGATCTTTTTTGGTATCTAGAAGGTTGAGCTGTTTAGACAGTGAACTGGAGGGTTTGAGCCTGTTGCATGAAACCCCTAAAGCCCTTACAGGTTCCCCGTCCCAGAGCTCTTCAATCAACCAGTAAAGTACTTGATTCATCCTTTGAGTGTCCGAAAGCGGAAAATTCAACTTTCTCGATGTTCTAACTACGCGGAAATCCGAATATTTCAAAAACAAACTAACGCCTTCCGCCTCAAATCCTTTTCTCCTCATCCTGTAAATCACCCTGGTTCCTAAAAAACACGCAACCCTGTTTATGAGTTCACCCTCATCTATATCCCTGGACAAAGTCATTGAATGGCCAATAGATTTCGGGAAAGATTTCTTGAAAAACTCGGTACGTGAAAATGAATTAGTTAAAAGGGCTTTTTTCAAACCAAGCAGGGCATTCCCAAAATTACTATAAAGAAAGAAGTCATCAGCTTCAATGAGATCAATGGCCTTTTTGTATCCGTAACTTGAAAGCTTTATCAGCGTATGAGGCCCAACACCCGGAATATCTTTTATGTTTACGTGCTTTAGAAACTCCCTTTCCGACCCTTGGCAAATCACAACGAATCCGTTGGGTTTCTTGAAATCGCTGCCAATCTTTGCCAACATGGGATTCGAGGCGATACCGATTGAAGCAGTTAAGCCATATTCTCTCATCAATTTCAATTTAAGGTTCTTTAAGTGAAAAAGGGCCTCTTTTAAATTTTCAAAATGTGAGAGGTCTATATAAGCCTCATCAATACTGGCAACTAAAATCTTTGGAGAAACACTGTAGAGAAGTTTCATGATTTCTCTGGACACATACTCGTATTTCTTAGCTTCAACTTCTACAAAAATGGCATCAGGACAGAATTTTGAGGCTTCATA
>NZ_CEYIHJ010000109.1:0-6533 GCF_982836095.1 Kosmotoga sp. | reverse complement strand
TATAGTGGGTATATCTTCCACTGCAATTTCTCTTTTGGTTGGTTCTATGGCTTCTTATGGAATATCGAGATTCAGATTTAAAGGTCGGAAGGTTCTTTCATATTCTTTTCTTGTGTCTCGAATGATACCGCAAATAGCATTAGCGGTTCCATTATTCATGGTTTTTGACTCACTTTCTATGACTGATTCTTATATTTCTCTCATATTAGCGCATACGAGTTTCAATATACCTTATGTGATTTGGTTATTATTGCCATTCTTCAGTTCAATTTCGATTTCTTTCGAAGAGGCAGCACGTGTTGATGGGTGTAATAGAAAGCAGATTTTCTGGAAGATCTTTTTGCCGCTCACAGCACCTGGTTTGGTAGTTGCAGCCGTATTTGCATTTATCATGTCCTGGAATGAATATATATATGCCCTTGTGCTAACAGGCAATACGACAAAAACTGCTCCAATTTCCGTGAATGGTTTCATGGGACAATATGCTCCAAAATGGGGGCAACTTGCTGCTGCTGGAACCATAATACTCATCCCGGTGATTATATTTACACTCACCCTTCAGAAATATATTATCGGTGGATTAACCGCTGGTGGCGTAAAAGAGTAAATACAATTGGAAATGCTATTTATATATAGAAGTGTCACAAAAAAGGTGAGCCTCCAAAATTTCAACGGTGGTAACATTGAGATAACCTAAACCAAGAAAGTTGGCTGTTATTGTTAGCTGTTACTGATTTTTGGGACACCCTATTATAAATAGATAACACAAGAATTATGGTAATAACGCCCAAAAAGTTTTAAATATCAATATTTTTACCCGTGTATAAAATGTAGCTACGTTAGTTGTTACTTATAATTAGCAAACCTTCCGCCAAGCATAGCTACTGTAAGAATCATTTTAAGAACATCAGGATAATTTGAAGAAACGTATTTAACAGTTCTTCCAGCAATTCTTTTAAGTCCCGGGATCACTGAAACTGCATCGGCAATTACCGTGGTGCAGAGATCTATTTCAAGCACGGTTTCAGGAGCTGGTTTTAAAGCTTTTAGGTCTGGCAGTTTATCAAGCAACTCTTTAAATGCTTTTGAGTAGTTCTCTTTTACTATATCCGGGTGATAAACTTTTGCTGAAAACCTGCCTATTCCTTCTTTGGTCTGTACATAAGGTACATCCAAGAAGCCTTTTAGCTGATGGCGCAGGATATCATCTCCTGAGACAAGCCCAACAGGAACACCATGCCATCCCGCGAAATAAGTGTTTATTTCAACTTCACCCACTTCAGTTCCATTTAGTCTTATGTTGTAAATTGCAGATGATGAATAGGAATGGTCCATAACTCCGTGCCAGGAACCTATTCTGGCATGATATCCAATAAACATCACAAGATTAAAGGAGCTATCAAGCCCTTCCATCATGTAAAAGGGCCGGGGATAGCCCCTTATCCAGCTGATTCTTTTGTCATTAATCGCTCCATAACGCAGGTTTTCGCCCCTTGCGTGAGAATCGCAAATGACTATTTCTTCTATCTGGTTGTTTAATGGAGAGTTTTGAATTTCTTGTATCAACCAGTTGAGCTCCGTATCTTGCATCGCAGTCCATTCTCTTCCTGTGGGCGGTTCCATCTCGTTCCAGGAAACAACTCCGGCGACGCCTTCCATATCAGTCGATATGTATATTTTCATTGCTCTTCCCCCTCTCATTAAAAGGACTAAATAAGCTACTGAAATTAATTTAGTGGATCAAGAAATATTTTTATCAGTCATATGCTTTCATAATTGCTTTGTCTTCATCCATAAGATGTTTTGCAATTGAATACATCTTAGCTTCATCCCAGAAAGACAGTTTTTTGTGCGCGGTGTAGTATTTCAAAGGTATGGGATGCGTTCCGATTACTACCGGGATTTCGTAATGGCTTTCTATGAATTCTTTGAAATGGGTAATCCATGGACAAGGTGGATATCCTACAACAAGCCCTGTTGCCAGATGAATCACTTCAGCACCGTTGTTTATCATCTCCTGAGGCACGTACTCGACATTTCCTCCAGGGCAACCTCCACAAGTCGAATATCCCACAATTTGGAGTTCCTCATCTTTTGGATATATTGTAAAACCGCCTACATGTTCTCTCATTGCCTTAAAGCATTTTCCACCACCACAATTCTGATAGCGTGCGCAAATGATGATACCGATTTTCTTCATTTTGCTTCCTCCCTTTTCAAGCTTTTAAACACCACTATAATCATAGCACCCTCTATATAACAAAAAGCAGGCGGATTTTTCCGCCTGTTTTTTGATTATTTCAAACTAAGGTTATTAAGTCTTCTAATTCTTCTGTTACACCTTTTAACGGCGATTTTCGAGACTTCGCTTCGATTATTGCCTTCATCAAATCGTATATCATCCACCATAACCAACGATCAGTGAATACGAAAAGCTTTTGTACGAATTATCGCATGGTATTCGTAGACAAGTTTGCACTTAAACCGACAAGTATTGAAATAGTTTAGCTAATTAGACTAATCGCCGTCTTGAATTGGTATAATTATTTTTAGATGATTAAAGGTCAAAAAGCGTAACAAATGGATTTTTCTCTGCAGCTTTACTCAGACATCACAGACTTTTTGAATACGCAATAATGAAAAGGAAGGTGGGGGATATTATGATCGGACTGGTGGTTGACTCCGGATGCGATTTACCAGGTGAATATGCCGAAAAGGAGTTTGTTGAAGTTGTACCCTTGAAAATAATACTAGATGGAAAAGAGTACAAAGACAATGAAGATTTATCAACAGAAGCTCTGCTTTCTTACATGGAAAACGCACTACCAAAAACTTCTTTACCCTCTTTTGATGATGTGAATTCTTGTTTTGAAAGCTTGTATGAAAGGGGATACAAAGAGATAATTGTAGTGAATATCTCCAGCGGCCTAAGCGGCACTCATAATTTCTTCAGGGTTGTTGCCGATGAGTTTATGAAAAAACACGATGATGCTAAAGTCGAACTCATAGATACAAAGAACATTTCTATTGGAGCAGGGTTTATTGCCATAAAGAGTATAAACATGATAGAAAAGGGTGCTAAATTCGATGATATTGTTAAAGCATTAAAAGCTTCTGTAAAGAAGTCAAAGGTCTTTTTCTGTGTACCCACGTTGAAATATTTGAAAGCTGGCGGAAGAATAGGCAAAGTCAGCGCCACAATTGGCGATATCTTAAACCTGAAGCCAGTTATAACGGTAAATGAAGACGGTATATACCATAGCATTGCAAAGGCTCGAGGCATGCAACGGGCTATCAAAGAGCTTTATAAAAAACTGAAAGAATTTGTTGATGCTTCAGAGGTAGAGCTCGCGGCTATTTATACCTCAGACAGTAGCGAAGAAACCAAAAAGCATGTGGCATTCTTGAACAAAAGCTTTTCTGCCGATGGTATCAAGGATATTATTTATGGGAGTGTTACCCAATCACTGGTTTGTCATACTGGTGTGGGGCTTGTGGGTATTGGGGCTTTGTTGAAAGGTTAAAATTCTTATCACGAAAGCCATAACAGCACCTGGAATGGAGAGTATTTAAGAAAGCAGCAGCTTTTGAAGAAAAGCGAAATTACTTTGAGATTACCAGATGTACCCCTTTTCAAACTTCGATTTTACTATCTTCAGCTTTCTGGGGATATCGATGTTATACGGGCAGCGCTGAGAACACACTCCGCATTCTGTACATTCGCTAACGCCTGGTGAAAGGGTCTGATATTCTAACCTCGCCTGTTTTTCACTTTGAAACCAATGGGCAAGCCTATCCCTTAATGCATAATCTTGGACATCTTCATATTCACCATTGAGCATCTGGCGGTCAAAACGCCCTTCTGCAAGAAAAAACGCAGGTATGTTTATTCCTTCAGGGCAGGGAAGGCATTCAAGGCAGAGTCTGCACACGTAATTGCCGAGTTCCGGGGCAAGCCTTTGAAGCTCTGCAAGTTCGAGCTCATCATACACGGGTAAGTCAAGAACCTCGATATCCCTTTTCAACTGATCCAAAGAGTTGATGCCGCTTACGATACAGGAAACCGGCAAGGTCTTTACATATCTGAAGGCTCTTTCAACACTTCTGAAAAGGAAGCCATCAGCAAGGGGTTTCATGGCAATGATTCCAATGTTGTTTGAAAGGGCAAAAGGAAGCACTTTTGTCTCAATTTCGGGAAAGTTAAAGCGGTCATAATAGTTGAATTGGGTCATGAAAAGGTCAAAGGGATATTCCTTTAAGGCACGCAATAATGTACCACCATAACCGTGGCTTGTTATGCCAACAAACCTAACCAGGCCTTCAACTTTTGCCCACTCAAGAGCTTCAATCGCACCACCTGAGGATATTATTCTATCCCAATCTTTATCGTCTGTAACCGCATGTAAGAAGAGAATGTCCACATGCTTTCTGTTGAGGTTCTTCAGACTTTTAAGAAGCTCTCGTTTGGCTTCTTCAGCTGTTCGTTTTCCCGTTTTGGTAGCAATAACCACCCCTGAAGAAGGAAGGACCTTTGACAGCTTCCTTTCGGATTCGCCATTCCCATAAGCATGGGCAGTTTCAAAGTAGTTTCCGCCGGCATCAAGGTAAATTTTCACCAATCCTCTTATTTTCTCAAGGGATATTTCCAGAAGATGAAATCCTCCAAGCCCCAGGAGCGATATTTCAAGACCGGTTTTACCTAATTTTCTGTACTCCATTATCTATCCCCTCTTATTATGTTCCATAATTCCCATTTGAAAATCTCTGAATGTTTTATATGGGGAAGAAAGTATGTAGCATAGATAAAGAAAGCTCCTAATACGATTACCGCGATTTTTGGAAAAGGTAAATCCCTTTAGTGGGGTTCATTTTCAGGGTTGTGTTATAACAATGCGCATCACAAAAATGAAAGCGCTTTTCACGTCACCACCCTAAAGCGCAAGTATCATTCCTTTCATTCCCGCATAAGTCGCCATAACAGGCCCCATAGAATTTACAATAACTTCTGATCCAAAACGTTTTAAGGCTTCACTAATGAAAAGCGCGTCTTCTAAATTGTCCACATGCGTAATCCCAAATATTCTCCCCGGTTCAGGATTTAGATTGTTTATTATTTCGAGTATCGCTTCTCTGAACCTCTTCGTTCCACGGACTTTTTTCAACATTTTAACTTCACCCTCAACACCGTGGAGAATGACTTTTATATTCAATAGCTTTGCAACTGTTCCTTGAACCCTGCTCAATCTACCGCCTTTTACAATGTTCTCCAGTGTATTGAGGGGTATTATTATCTTCACTGATTTTCTGTATCTTTCAAGCTCTTTGAGAATTTCATTCATTTTTTTTCCAGCTTGTGATAGTCTCGCAGCCATGAGCACCTGAATCCCGTGAGACAGAGAACCGGCGAGAGAATCAAACACAACAGCTTTGTTGCCACTTATGTCATTTCCAACCAATGCTGACTGATATGTTCCACTCAGTTTCGAGGATATGGTAATACACAAAGGTTCATTGCCTTCGTCTATGATTTTTTTGAAGACATCAGCAAACATAGCAGGAGGTGGTTGCGAAGTCTTGGGAAGCGTTTTGGCCTTTTGCATCTTTTGCCAGTACTCTTCGGGCGTTATATCCTTACCCTCAATATATCGTTTGCCATCAATCTCAACGCTGAGAGGAACAACTTCAATACCATATTCTCTCACTATCTCCTTGGGAAGGTCACAAGAACTATCCGTGATTATCTTTATCAAACTGATCATCCTCCAATATAGAATGAATTTCAATTTAATTATATCGCATCGAAGAATGATAACAAAGTTTTGCAGTGGTATTGCGAAAAAGGAAGCCAATGAAAGTTATTGCTTTTTATGATTGAATTTCTTCTTTGAAATAAGGCCAATCTGAATGCACTTTTCAAAAATGCTTATCAGGTGGGAATCATATTTTATGCCGGATAGTGATTTTAACTCCCTGAGAGCATCTTCCCAGCTCATAGCATCTCTGTATGGGCGCTTTGAGGTCATAGCATCGAAACTATCTACAATCCCAATAATCTGTGCTTCCAGGAGTATCTCATTTCCCTTTAAACCCTGTGGATATCCAGAGCCGTCTATACGCTCATGATGTTGAAGTATGATATCCAAAATATATTCAAGCGAAGTCCCCTTTACCATTTGTGCACCTTTTTCCGGATGCTGCTTTATATATTCAAATTCTTCAGAAGTCAGTTTTCCAGGTTTTTTTAAGATCTCCTCAGGCACATGGACTTTTCCAATATCATGAAAGAAAGCCCCCATGAGCAGTTTTTCCATCTGCTCTTCGGAGAGCTTCAGCATTTTCCCAACAGCATAAGCAAAATCTCTTACCCTTTTGCCATGTCCATGTGTATAGTTATCTTTCTCTTCAACATGCACAACTATTTCCTTCAATTCTTTTATTTCCTTGCTCAAGGAGGAAAATATAGGTTTTGAAGTAACATAAAGAAGTACGGTATCTTCAAATGTCCTTAGCTCAACGTTTTCCTTTAGGTTGTA
>NZ_CEYIHJ010000108.1:0-6554 GCF_982836095.1 Kosmotoga sp. | reverse complement strand
GCCTAAAGCCTACCACCTGTACTTATCACCTATTATCTAAAGCCCTAATTTCTTGAGTATTTCCTGCAGTTTTCTATCTACTTCTGCTCTCTCTTTTTCAGCTTCACGTAGCTGAACAACAGCGTCTTCCAGTGGTAGTACTTCTTCATGACTGTTCTGCGAAACATATCTTGAAGGGCTCAGATTATAATCGTTTTCACAATCTCTTCTTTTGAAACTATCCTGCTTATTCCTTCCTCTCTGTAGCAAGATTAATAACCCACTGCTCGTGTTGAGAATTACTCCAATTGTATGACATGAACACCTTCGGATTTTCCACTTACAAAACCTCCCTTGATGAATTCAAATTTTGCTATCTAAACAATGCCTTCAAAACTATATTAACAAGGCATAAACAGAGGTGTTGTTTTTTAATTACTCTATATAGGGTGTCACGAAAAAGGTGGGTTTCCTTTCTTATGTTGGGATATTTCAATGGTACCACCATTGAAATTTGGAAGGCTAACTTTTTTCGTGACGCCTTAATAATTTCACAGATGTTGCAAATTCACATCTCGTTAATATAATAGCATTTATCAAACATCCAGCAAAATCGCTGTCTTGTTTCGCCTTCTCTTTTGTAGCTTTATAGGTTGCAATGCAATCATCAAAAAGCCCGCTCACTGCCGGAAGCAATGAGCGGGAAGATTTAAAGCTAACTATGAAATAATTTACCGGATTTTTCCGGTCGGGGTCCTATCCAAAAGGTGCTTGAGAGTTAATACGCTTCTTGCGATGTCCATATTTTCCACCAGGATATTTTCTGGAACTTCAAGTATGACAGGAGCAAAATTCCAAATTGCTTTTATTCCCTTTTTTATCAATAGGTCAACGGTTTTTTGTGCGGATTCACCCGGGACGCATATAGTTCCTATTTTTACGTTAAATCTTCTGATTACCCGGTCTAAATCCTTCAGCGGTAGTACTACAAGTTCGCCTACATATGTTCCAAGCTTTTCAGGATCGTTGTCAAAAATGGCCACTACACGTATACCGAAGTTTACAAACCCTTTATAGTTTGCCAATGCCTTGCCTAAATGCCCTGCCCCAATAATGATTATGTTATCTCTTAATTTGGTTCCAAAAAGTTCATCCAGCGCATCTACCAACGACGAAATATGGTAACCGACTTTGGGCTTGCCGGAATAATCGAGATAGGAGATATCCTTTCTAACTTGTTCCGGCTTGATAGATAGCTTTCTTGCAATTTCTTCGGATGAAATGTATTCGCTTTTTTCTTCTTGTAACAGGGCATGATACATCTTCAGCCTTTCAAGAGTCGCTTTTGGAAACATTATAGGGCCATTACGCTTTTTCTTTACTGACATATTTTTCAAGCACCTTCCTCACCTTTTCAGTGGTTGCTTCGCTTATAATTTCACCGTTCACTAACACGTTTGGCGAAGCTCCACAATTTTCGAGGCAGAATGTTCCTTTTATTTCCAAATTTTCTGCCCATTCTTCCCGATTAGCCATTTCTATGAGGTCAGACAGAATATCATAAGAGCCTTTTGAGTAACACGAAGTTCCAAGGCATACGTTAACCGTTACTTTTTCTTCCTCATCTAGTGGCAGGGGTAAAATGTCAATATCTTCACCACTCACTCTTTTCCTGTGCTTGAACGACGTATGCAAAACCTTGTGTGATTCCTCGCTAAGTGGTTTCACAAGATATTTGTTGTAAAGCTCACGCATGTGATAATTCTCAACGGGTGATATGAGTACGTCCATTCCAACGGTATCTCTGAGAATTTTAGCTCGTTCTTCTCTTTTGGCAGAGTTGTTTGGATAGGGCTGTCCACCCCCTCCAATACAACCATAATCACATGCCATGATTTCAACTATATCTACTTCCAATTTACCAGATTTTATTCTTTCCAGTACTTCTCTTGCTTTTCCAAGACCAAAGACTGCGATTCCTGTTAGTTCTTTGCCCTCTTCGATCTTTATTTTTGTTACGCGTATCCCTTTTTCCTCTTCTTCCGTTGAAATTTCAGAAATATCTATCTGTTCTTTCAAAACGTTTATAACACTGCCAAGCACGCCACCGGTTTTTCCAAAACTCAATCCGCTTTGTGAAGAAAGCCCATAAGGCCTGTCGAAAGGTTCAGGTCGCATATATTTTAAATTAATCCCGCTGGATTTGATCATCTGTGCCAATTCCTTTGTGGTAAGCACAAGATCAACCTGCCCGGCTAATTCTTCCCTTTCCGCTTCGAACTTCTTAGCAGTGCAAGGCATGAATGAAACCACACATATGTCTTCAGAATCTATTCCCGCTTCTTTAGCATAGTATTTTTTTATCAATGTGCCCAATGCCTGCTGAGGGGATTTAACCGTGGAAAGGTTATCAATAAAATCCGGATAGAATTGTTCCATGAATTTCACCCAACCCGGACAGCAGGAGGTGAATTGTGGCAATCTCTCACCCTTTTCGATTCTTTCTTTGAATTCGTGGGCCTCCTCGTATGCAACGAGATCCGCGGCAAAAGAGACATCGAAGACTTTTGAAAATCCTATCATTTTCAAGAAATTGACAAGTCTCCCGGCAATTACCATATCACCTTCAAGCCCCAGCTCTTCCTGAACTGCTGAGCGGACAGCTGGCGCGATCATCCCGATGATGGTTTTTCCTGATTCCATCGCGTTGTAAAGTTCTTTTACATCACTCCTGAAGGTCAAAGCACCGGTAGGACAATAAGCGACACATTGGCCACAATAGACACACTCGGAGTTTGCAAGACCCTCTTCGAAAGCTGGCACTACCTGCGCTTCAAAACCACGGTGGGCAAAATCGATAGCCGCGACCGACTGAATTTCCTCACAGGCCCTAACACAATCTCCACAAAGAATACATTTCGAGTTATCTCTAATGATTATTGAAGAGCTGTCGAAAATATTGCTTTTATCGAGCTTCTCAAATCTAACATTTCTTATGCCAAACTCCTCCGCGTACTTTTGAAGTTTACATTGTCCATTTCTCTCACATGTTGTGCAGTCCCTATTGTGAGATGCAAGGAGGAGTTCGAGTATACCCCTTCTCATTTCATATATTTCGGGTGTATGCGTTTTTATTCTCATCCCCTCATATGGCTTCAGGGTGCAGGAAGTTACAATGCCATTGCCTTCAACCTCAACAAGACACATTCTGCAAGCACCATACACTGAAGTTTCGGAAAGATAACAGAGATTTGGGATTTCTATGCCAACTTCTTTTAAAGCTTCAAGAACATTGCGGGCGTTATCATCTATAATCGTTTCTTTACCATTTACATATATTTTCATGTTTTCACCCTCCCGATCAACCAATGAGCTCAATGGCGTTGAATTTACATTTTTCAAAACAGATACCGCACTTTACACACTTTTCCTGATCAATCACGTAGGGCTTCCCACGCTCTCCAGAAATAGCTCCTTGCGGACAGAAACGTGCGCAAAGGCTACAGCTTTTGCACAGATCGGGGTTAATCACATATTTTTTGAGCGCAGTGCACATTCCACTGGGACATTTGCCTTCAATATGTTCAATATACTCATCTCTGAAGAGTTTCAAAGTACTCAATATAGGGTTGGGTGCTGTTTTTCCCAATCCGCAGAGTGAGGCAGTTTTAATTATCTTGGAAAGGTATTCCAGATTTTCCAAATCTTCGTAGGTAGCCTTCCCCTGAGTGAACTTTTCAAGAATGGTGTAGGCCTGCATTGTGCCTTCCCGGCAAGGTACACATTTTCCACAAGATTCCCTCTTGGTGAAATCCAGGAAAAATCTAGCTACTTCGACCATGCATCTGTCTTCTGTTATGGCAACAATTCCACCCGAACCAACCATGGCATCAACCGATTTCAAGGTATCATAATCCAGTGGAAGGTCAAAAAACTCTTCGGAAAGGCAAGCACCTGAAGGGCCTCCAATTTGTATGGCTTTTAACTTCAAACCATTTGAAGTGCCGCCACATATATTTTCAATGACATGCCTCAATGTGGTCCCAAATTGGATCTCAATAATACCTGTCAACTTGAGCGGACCAGTAATTGAAAACATTTTTGTTCCCGGGGAACTTTCAACGCCACGTTTTCTGTAATTCTCTACGCCATCTCTGATGATCTTTGGAACATTAGCGTAAGTTTCAACGTTATTCAAAAGGGTGGGGAAACCCCATAACCCTGACTGCGCAGGGAATGGAGGTCTCGGCCTGGGGACGCCGCGTTTTCCTTCAATTGAAGCGAGCAGAGCCGTTTCTTCACCACAGACAAAGGCTCCCGCTCCTTCTTTCACTTCTATGTCCAGGTTGAAACCCGTTCCAAGGATGTTTTCACCCAGGAAACCATATTCTTTAGCATCATTTATCGCTTTATTGAACATTTCCACAGCAATGGGATATTCTGCCCTGATATATGCGTAGCCTTTGCTCGCGCCTATTGCAAAAGCTGCAATTATCATGCCTTCCAGGACAGAATGGGGGTCTCGCTCAAGAAGTGTGCGGTTCATGAAGGCACCGGGATCTCCTTCGTCACCATTACACACAACAAACTTCTTTTCGCCTTTGCTTTTCATTGCGGCTTCCCACTTGAATCCGGTGGGGAAACCTCCACCGCCACGCCCTCTCAGTCCAGAGGCTTTGATTGTATCCACAATGCTTTCCGAATCCATTTCCGAAAGAGCTTTTATGAGAGACTTATAACCACCACGTCCCATATAATCTTCTATGCTTTCGCATTCACTTGTACCTATGGCATCCATGATATAAAAGCTCTGGTTCTTGAAGAATGTGGCATCTTCTAATTTTTCTACTTTCTTACCCGATATCGGGTCTGTGAGCAAAAGCCTCTCGATGGGTTTTCCTTTCAATAAACTCTTTTCTACTATCTCTTCAACATCATTTGGTTTTACATGACCATAGGTAAATCCATATGGGATAATTTTCACAAGCGGTCCCAAAGAACATAGCCCGCAACAGCCGGTTTTTTTAACGGGATTATTATTTTCATCAGGATCATCAAGTTTTTCCAGCGAAATATTCAAATTTCTTTCGTTCAAAACCTCTTTGAATTTTTCATAAACCTTTCTTGCGCCGTTGGCGGTACAGCCCGTTCCCACACATACATAAACAGAAAGTTGTTCTAATTTTTTTCTTCGAATTTCTTCCTGTTGTTCGATGTATTTAAAGGCTTCAAGGGGACTTTTAAACATTCTCATCAGCCTTCCTTTCTTTCAGCTTTTTGAGTATTTCTCTTGTTTTCTCTTCGTTGAGATTTCCAAACACTTCACCGTTTATAACCATGGCTGGAGCCAAAGCGCAGGCTCCAAGACAGCCAACTTTGTCGAGGCTGAATTTGAGGTCTTTGGTAACCTCACCCGGTTTGATATTCAGCTCTTCTTCAATCACTTTTACGAGAGCCATGGAGCCTTCCATATGACAAGCGGTGCCATCACATACGTAGATCGAGTATTCACCCTTAGGGTTTAAAGAAAATTGTGCATAAAACGTGGCTACTCCGAAGATTTTGGCTGGAGATATTCCCAGGGCTACCGAGATGTAATTCACAACATCTTTTGAGATATGCCTGTACTCTTTCTGAATATCCAGCAGGATTGCAATGAGTTTGTTTTTGTCGTAGTTGTGTTTTTTTAAAATGTCTTCCACCTTTTCGAAAGTTCTCTCAATGGCCACACACTCACCTCCAAAATCTCAGTAATATTCTATTTTCACAATCTTGCCCATCTTCTCAAAAATTCGGGCTATATCACTTATCAGCCTGAACTTAAGGGAAATATCGTGGGTAAACAAAGGGATCTGATGAGCAGGGTTAATGGAACTACCAACGATGAAATTTATAATATCCGCTTCACTCAACAGGCCAATAAGTGATTTCGCACCGTACCCGATTTCTGTATCCTGCCCTTCGAGGTATCTGAACACCTGTGTCAGGGTTATTATGCCTTCAGTTATCAGGTCTATTCCTTTTAAATACCCCAGAGGTGGGGACTTTTCGCTGATTGAATCAAGATCAAGATCAATTCTCCCATTGATAACCCTTTCAACGATCTGCCCGGTCGTTCCGCCGCAAATGATCTTTTTTCCTGGACTGTTCAGAAATTTTTCTACAACATATCTATCTTTGTTTCTGTTCTCCGGAGGGCCTACCATGATTGTTACCACTTTTTCTTTTCGTACCCTCAACACTGCGGCGAGCGCATCATCGCCTCTGGTTCCTTTGTCAAGCCTTTTAGCGAGATTAACGAGATAATTCACAATATCTGCGTGGCGTACCCGCTTTTCAAGCAAATTCCTTATTTCAGTTCTTATGTTTTCGACTCCAAGGCCAAAGGGGTATCTCGATGAACCCATACCGGCCTGGGAAATACCATCAGTCATGGCAAATATTGCGTCTCCTTCTTTCACAGATACTTCACTTATAAAAAGCTCCTTACCTTTTACCTTTTTCTTCACTTTTTCAAGTTCAATTACTTTTTCACCTCTGAAAAAGAAGATCACAGGAAATTCATACTCCACGAT
>NZ_CEYIHJ010000107.1:2402-6614 GCF_982836095.1 Kosmotoga sp. | reverse complement strand
ATACATTCTCTGCTCTTGTCTTTTTATGCACTACCAGCAAGAAGCCACCCGCCAAGAATAACCAGTAAACCGCCGGGGAGCTTTTCGAGTAACTTTTCCCTGAATATCAAAGCGGCAAGTGCCATGGCCAGGATTATCGAGAGGTTCACTAATGGCTCGACAATACTCAACTCAATGCTTTTAATGGCTACGAGCAAAAACAAATAGGCTGCCCCGTTTATTGCACCGCCAATGACCATTGGAATTGGCTTTTCTTTAAACGAGGACAGAATGAGCCTATCTTTTTTCTTCAAACGTAAAAGAGTGAAGAAATTGAAAGAAACGATGAAGTAGAGAAGAGCAGCATAAATAATAGGATCATATTCGCTGGTAAAGAATTTATCAATTACCCTGCCAGTTGATTGAAGAACTACGCTGGCAAACATGAGCTGGCTTGGCCTATCTTTCAGAATTGCCTTAAGGGACTTTATCGGTGTTGCAGCTCCTTTTAGTATGAATATTCCATACACCATGAGAATTATTCCCAATGATTTCATAAGGGTTATTTTTTCGCCGAGAAAAATGGCGGCAAAGAACAGTATTACAACTGCATTCAAGCTGCTTATTGGTGCAACAAGCGATACTTCACCCGTCGCAATTGAAGAAACATAGGCAAAGGAACTGAAGCTGTAAAGCAAAGCGCTGATAAAACACGGTAAAAGGAAGTGCCAGTTGTCGATTTCTCTTGTAATAGCGAAAGGCAGTAGTATAAAAGCACCGATAAAAAAGAAAAGAAAGCTGGCAGCAAGATTTTTATAAAAATTCCCAGCTCTGTCTCCCATGAATTTCAAAACAATCTTTTCCAAAGCAAGAAGCAATATTCTCGTTATTAAAGCGAATACTGGCAGTCCCATTTCATTTTAGGAAATCACTTAAGATTGTTTAAGGTATCAAGGAGTTTCCTCAACTCAGAGGTTCCCATAGTGACCATATTGAGTATCTCTTCGGGCGAAGCAGAATCATTGTAAAATAACTGATTGGCCTCCTGGTCGAGTTTAATCACTGAACCTTCAACCGTAAAACCAATAAAAAATCCCCTGGAAATGGAATATGAGAGAATAGCTTGCAAAGTGTAGTCCACATCCGCAGAAAGGTTTCTTCCAATTGGCCCCGCGGCAACACTAACACTGCCACCCAGGGTGATGTTGTCTTTTGTAAAACCTGCAAAACCTGTGTCATTCATTATGAGCAATACAAGTCCAATCGTCTGTGCACCAATTTGTGGCCCATAACTCACTTTGTATAGCTTCAGGAAGAGAGGGCCATACCATAAGTCGTCCTTTTTCCTGAGCACAAAGCCCTCTCCATATTGTCCTCCCAAAACAAGCCCGGCTTTTAATACATTTGGGAAAAAGGCGATGCCTTTTGCCTTTGAAAGAAGTTCTCTGAATGCACCGTTTTCGGGCATGGAAAGCAGTTCATTTAGTACGTTATTTGCATCTTTGAATCTATCATCTGGTGTATAGAACCCCATCACAATCACTCCCAACAAAATGAACAGGATCAATAGCAATCTTTTCATGTTATCACCTCGTGCTATCATTATAGCTTATTTTACTCTCTTCATGAAAAGAAACTGGTTGGCAACACTGATAGCGGAAAGGAATACAACAAGTATGCCTATGCCGTAGAGACCGGGCCAAATTTCAAGGAAATAGCCACTCAAAAGCGGTCCTAACCCAAAGGAAATGCCTATCATGGTTTCATGAAGGCCACCCTGCTTACCATGGTCCTCGTGAGGTGAATTGAGCCCGTAGAATATGGCAAATGTGTATGGAATAGAATAGTTTATACCGGAAAAAAGCGCCACAAGTAAAAACGTCCACACTCCCGTATTTAAGAAAAACAGAGGAATTGATAATGGAAAAAGCAGTATCAAAACAAAGGACAGTCTTGGATTTCCTACCCAGAATCTGTATCGTGTCATGAGTATAAAAGTCAAAAAGACTGCAATGTTTCCCACAACAACAAGAAAGCCGGCGTTCTCCAGCGAAATTCCAGACATCGATATAAGTTTAGGGAAAAGGCTTATCACCGAGGAAAATACCATTGCTGCGAGCACCAGCGAAAACCTATAAGTTTTACGATAAAGAGCTATTTTAGGAAAGTCCACTTCCTTATGCTTTTGAAAGAGAGCCGGATGCCCCTTAAAAGGGATTCTCTCGCCATATTTATTTGTATGCCGGTAAACAATAAGCCCTCCAAGAAAGCTGACCAAAGCGGCTATCGAAAAAACCGAAAAAGGGCTTTTTTGGATTAAATAAGGACCAAAAGCCATGCCTAACATATTACCAGAACTCCAGGAGAGCGTAAATCGTGTAGTGGTTAAAGATGGTTCGATTTTTTCTAATTTTTCTGCCCGGGAAAGAAGCCCTTCTACTAGAGGATAGAAAAGGCCAAAATATGAGTATACTGCTATCGCAAAAAGATACAAAAACACAAGAGAGTTACTGCCATATACCAACATTCCGCTTAAAGAAATTACAGTGAAGAAAAACATCGAAGGAAAAAGAATTTTCTTATACCCGTATCTATCACCCAGGGAACCAAGAAAGAGAGCAATAAGCGTGTAAAACAAATAACCGGTGAAATTTATCTTTCCAATGGTCGAATATGGCAATCCCCAATCTGCGGCTATGGTATTTATTGATGAGAAAAGCAGGTATCCAACCATGGAGAATATTGATACCAAATAATTGAAAAGGTTGAAAAAGGCCCCTTTTTTCACCCAGTGCACCCTCTTTTTGTATTTGCTGTATTATACCAAAGAAAAGGGGAGACCTGAAGGCCTCCCCCATGATTTAATTGTTATTATTCACCAGCAATGAGTTTTTGAAGTTCAGCTTCAGCCCAAGCAAGACCTTCTTCAATTGTCCTCTTGCCATTCAGGACGTCTCCAACCATCTGACCGACTACGGTTCTTACTTCATACCATTCGGCGATGTTAGGATCAACGGAACCCTTGTCAATCTGGCTTATTGGCACAACAGCATCTGGGTGCTGATTGACATATTCTTTCCACTGAGGTGTTTCAAGAGCGGTCTTCACAGCGGGCATGTAGCCAGTTTTGACTGACCAGTATGCCTGAATTTCAGGGCTAAGCAGGAATTTCATGAATTTCCAGGCAGCCAGCTTTTGTTCGTCAGAAATTGTAGAGAACATGATGAGATCCGTTCCAGCGAAAGGTGGCGCTTGAACTTCCCACATAGGCACTGGAGCCCATGCCCAACCATGCTTACCAGTAGAAGCTCTATCGACGTAAGGTTTACTTGCAATTGTTTCAATGAACATCATGATTTTGCCATCGCCAAAGGGACCGTCAAGATATCCACCCTGAGCGTAAGCAATTTTGTAAGTGTGGACCATATCATACATGAACTGAAGAGCCTCATGAGCTTCTGGAGAGTTGATGGTTACTTCAATTTTCCCATCAGGACCTATGTTCAATATTTTTCCGCCATTTGCTCTTAAGAAAACAACGAAATGGTCAATCGTTGTTCTGAAGCCCATACCATACTGATCTATTTCGCCATCGCCATCTTTATCTTCCGTCAACATCATGGCATCGAAGAAAAGATCTTCCATGGTTTTTGGCGGTGTAAGACCATAGAGTTCAAAAGCGTCTGTGTTGTAGTAAAGAACATATGTACTCTTGTTGAAAGGAACGGCGTAGATGGTGTCACCCCAGGTGATCATCTTCTTGAAAGGTGCCCAGATGGCTTCCCATTGCTCAGCAGTGAAACCATAATCCGGATTGTTGATAAAACCGTTGAGCTCCTGAACTACACCGCGCGGTATAAGCTTGGCTGTCCAGTTACCGTAAGCCTGTGATATGGCAGGAAGATTTCCGGATTCAGCACTTGCAAGGAGTTTTTGTGAGAGGGCTCCATAGTTTCCAACATAAATGGGCTTGACCACGATGTCGGGATTAGCCTCATTGAAAGAGTTGACGATTTCGTTCAGAGTGGCTCCATGTCCGCCACCCATGGCATGCCAGAATTCGATCTCAACAGCTGCCATAGTTAAAACTGAGAGAGAAAGAACAGCGATGAGAACCAGAATTTTTTTCATTCCCATACCTCCCTTATTTGAAATGTTCACCATATAATTATAGCACCACACCATGTGCTAACAAAATTTTCAATACGCTTTCAATGAGCTTTGTGGGTTCTT
>NZ_CEYIHJ010000107.1:0-2392 GCF_982836095.1 Kosmotoga sp. | reverse complement strand
GGGTTCTTCATCGTTGATAACCAGGTATTGCTGTTTTTAATGTATTTTGTAAGGAATTTCTGCGCCTTCAAAATCTCCCTTGCCTTTATTTCATCAACTCCGCGCTTAATAAGCCTTTTCAAAGCAAGTTCTTCAGGACAATCTACGAATATAACCAGGTCACAATAATCATCAAGACCTATCTGATGTAGCAACGCTCCGTCAATAACTAAATGCTTTTGGGCTTTTGAAAGGATATCTATTACTTTTTTCTTTATCAGTGGATGCACTACGGCGTTTAATTGCCTTAGCTTTTCAGGATTGTTGAACACAATTTCAGCAAGGACTGCTCTGTCTACATGGTCATTAGAAATTATCTGTGCCCCGAAGAGCTCCTTCAGTTTATCCTGTATCTCCTCCAAAACTTCATGACCCACTTTATCAAGTTCAATAATTCCCAGGCCACGCCTTTTGAGAGCATCAGCCAATGTGGATTTGCCACAACCTGCTTTGCCGGTAATGCCAATAATCATCAGAGCAACTTTTTCCCCTTTTCAATCGCGTTCATAACAGTTACAGCTATTTCACTTTTCGCTTCTTTGAGTGATTCCAGCTCTCCTGGAGACAAAACCGCTACATCACCTTCAAAATCATCTCGCTCCTCGAGGAATTTCATAAGCTCTTCAGGATCTTTCGTGATGATTGTATAAAAAGGAACTTCCTCACCTTCAATAAGGTATATTTCTTCCACATTGAACTCTCTTAACTTCTCTATGAGATCTGTCATAGTTTCAGCCTCCAGTTATCACCAGAATATTCTTTTAGAAAATCTTCGTAGCTCTTTCTTCCCATAAGTCCATAGGTGATCTTCTTTCCAAGTTCCACACCGGGCTGATCATAAGGATTTATGTGAAGCAATTCACCCATGGTTGCAGTCAAAAGTTCATAATAGAGTATAAACTCGCCAACGTTTTCCTCGTTTAATTCCGGAAAGGTAACCGTAAGGTTGGGAACACCGTTTTTCGCCAGAGCGAGTGCAGTACCATATTGCTCAGAATTCAACAAAGTTGAAAGTTTCTTTCCACCGAGGTAAGAAAGAGCCTCTATATCGTTGTGCAAAGCCGGGATTTCGTAATCAGTTGAAAAGTTTTCGAGTTTTAAAAAAGTGATTATTTTATCTTTTGGACCTTCGTTATACAATTGTACCTGTGAATGCTGGTCCACTGCTCCGAGAGCTTTAACCGGGGTTTGACCTGTAAACACTTCCCTGCCATCGCGATCAAATCTCTTCCCGAGCGATTCTGCCCAGAGTTGGCGATACCGGTCCGCCAGTGAATAAAGCCGATTGGAATAAGGCATCATAACCGAGATGTTTTTTCCGCTGTTAATAGCTTCAAGGTGCAAAAGCGCATTTAATATAAGCGGGTTTTCGCTTGCTTTTCGGTTTTTATAGCGTTCCAAACCGTGCCTTGCCCCCATATACAGCGCATCTATATTTATGCCTTCAGCGAAAGCTGATGCGAGACCTACTGGAGTCAAGATACTGAACCTGCCACCAACATCTTCAGGAATTGTGAGAGTTTTTATCCCTTCTTTTCTTGCGATAGTTCTCAGAACCCCTTTTTCAGGGTCAGTTGTAAAGAGCAAATGCTCAGCAGGTGATAAGCCAGCCTTGTCCAGAAAACCTCTTACGACAAGGTAATTTGCCATTGCTTCAGCCGTTGTGCCAGATTTTGAAATAACGTTAAAGAGCGTTCTTGATAAATCAATCTTTGAAAGCACAGCATTAACGAATTCAGGGTCAACATTGTCAACAACAAAAACACGCGCTTTACCTTTTCTGTCAAAATCTGTTAAATTCCAGTTCAAAGGTTTCAGGGAATTATGAAGGGCGATGTTGCCCAGTGCTGAGCCTCCGATACCCAGAACCACAACGTTCTCAAAGTTAGCAAACCAGCTGGTAAGGTTTTTGACTTCCTCGAGGTATTCCTTAGTTTCCAGAATTCTAATGAATCCCGGTTTAGCATCTATAACCTTTTTAAGTGCTTCAGAAGCAACCTCTGACCGTTCTAATATTTCCTCATATGTAACACCCGTTCCGAGATTTTCCTTGAAAGCCAGCGAAAAATCGAAGTTTAGCATGTTACCACTCCCTCAGTATGTAATCAGAGCTTTTACCTGATAATCCTTTAACTTTTTCCGGGGTTCTAAAAATGAGAGTTCAATGATTGTCAAAATTCCCGCAACTTCACCGCCGGCTTCCTTGATCATTTCAGCTATTGCTTTTATAGTACCACCAGTTGCAAGTACATCATCAAGGATCAAGACTCTATTACCTTTTGCAATGGCATCGGTATGCATTTCAAGGGTAGCCTCACCATATTCAAGTGAATAGGATTTAGATATTACCTCA
>NZ_CEYIHJ010000106.1:0-6629 GCF_982836095.1 Kosmotoga sp. | reverse complement strand
CGCAGTCATGAAAGAAGCAAGCGAAACATATCTCAAAGGCATTCTCGGTTACAATGAAGAACCCATAGTGAGTTCTGACATCGTGGGATCAAATTATTCTGGCATTTTTGATGCCACGCTTACCTTTGTTAGCGGAAACCTTGTAAAGATTTGCTCCTGGTACGACAATGAGTATGGTTATAGTTGCAGAGTCGTTGATATTGCTGAGAAAATGGCAAATATGTAATGTTTTCTATGGGGCCTTTTAAAAGCCCCATTTTATTATTTTTACCCCGGGAGGAATGACTATGAAAAGAAAACTCACCATTAAAGATGTGGACCTTAAAGGAAAACACGTTCTTATGCGTGTGGATTTTAACGTTCCTCTTAATAAAGAAACTGGAGAAGTTACCGATGATACGAGAATAAAAGCCGCCTTGCCCACTATAAAGTATGCTATTGATCAAGGAGGTAAAGTTATACTCATGTCCCACCTTGGAAGGCCCAAAGGCGTTAAAGATCCAAAATACAGCTTAAAACCTGTAGCAAAGAGGCTGGAAGAACTCCTTGGTCATCATGTTTCCTTTGTTGATGATTGTATTGGTGAAGGTCCTCGCAAGGTAGTCGAAGCTATGAAAGATGGGGAAATCGTGCTTCTTGAAAATGTTAGGTTCCATAAGGAAGAGAAGAACAACGACCCTGAATTTGCAAAATCCCTTGCTTCCCTTGGTGATATTCACGTTAACGATGCCTTCGGTACCGCTCATCGTGCACATGCATCTAATGTTGGGGTTGCGAAGCATCTTACAAGCGTGGCAGGCTTTCTTATGGAAAAAGAAATCTTGATGCTCGGAAAAGCCGTTGAAAAGCCCGAACACCCTTATGTGGTTATACTTGGCGGTGCAAAAGTATCAGATAAAATCGGTGTGATTACCAATCTCCTGGAAAAGGCTGATCGAATACTTATAGGCGGGGCAATGATGTTCACCTTCCTTAGAGCCCTGGGTAAAAAAGTGGGAGATTCCCTGGTTGAAGAAGACAAAATCGAATTGGCGAAAAATATCTTGAAAACTGCAAGAGAAAAAGGCGTAGAATTCATTCTCCCTGTGGATACCATAATTGCTCAGACCATCGAAGCAGGTGTGGAGAAGAAAGTTGTCTCCATTGACGAAGGGATTCCTTCAGGCTGGAAAGGTCTGGATATCGGACCACGTACAATAGAACTTTTCAAAGAAAAACTCAACGATGCCAAAACAGTTGTGTGGAATGGTCCTATGGGTGTTTTTGAAATCGATGATTTCGCTACTGGCACCGAAGAAATTGCTAAAGCGCTTGCTTCACTAAAAGGAGCGGATACTATAATTGGTGGTGGTGATAGCGCGGCTGCGATAAACAAGTTCAATCTTGCCAATAAAGTAAGCCACGTTTCAACCGGTGGCGGGGCTTCCCTTGAAATGCTGGAGGGAAAGGTACTTCCCGGTATAGCAAGTATAGCCGAAGAGGATATTAAAAAAAAACGTAGATTGACCATCGCAGGTAACTGGAAAATGAACAAGACACCCACCGAGGCTAAGCTCTTTGCAGGGGTTCTCGCGGCAGAAATAGGTTTAGAAGACTCTCTTGATATAGTTGTTTGCCCTCCAAGCATCGATATTCCGGCAGTAGCCGATGTACTGAAAGACACCAAAATAGGAGTTGGCGCTCAAAACATTTATCCCAAAGAAAGCGGAGCCTTCACTGGAGAAATTTCTGTGACGATGTTGAAAGACCTCGGTGTAAAATACGTAATAGTGGGACATTCTGAAAGGCGTCACATTTTTGGGGAAAGTGATGAACTCATCAACGAAAAAAATAAGTTTGCTCTTAAAGAGAATCTTATACCAATCTTTTGCATTGGAGAAACTCTCGAAGAGAGGGAAGCAGGCAGGACATTTGAGGTTCTCAGAAGTCAAATAATAAAAGGACTAAAAGATATAAGTGCCAATGAAATCATGAGAATGATCATTGCTTATGAACCTGTATGGGCGATTGGCACGGGGAAGGTGGCAACGCCCGAGCAGGCAGATAAAGCCATGGGATATGTGCGAAAGCTTCTTGGAGAGTTATATAGCATGGAGATAGCCGATCAGTTGAAGATTCTTTATGGAGGAAGTATTAAACCCGACAATTTCGACAGTCTCATAAAGATGGAGAATATTGATGGGGGCCTTGTTGGCGGAGCCAGTTTGAAAGAGAGTTTCATTGAGCTTGTGCGTATAGCAAAAAACTATCTTTGATCTTGGTTAAGATGTGGGGACCTATATTGGTCCCCTTTTATATTTTTGAAATTTGCCAACAACGTTCATTCAAGTAGTATAATAGTTAATGATTTCATGAGTTTAAATACTTTGTAAGTCGTTAGTTTAGAACAATATGAATAATCCGGTTGACTCATCATCAAATCATGACACTAGCGATATTTTTCCTGGAGGTGTTCAAATGAACTTGATTGAAGAGCTTGAACTCGTTATTGATAAGATGGTTGACGAATTCAATAAATTAAAAAAAGAGAATGAACAGCTTTGGGCGCAACTGGAAACTGCTGAAAAACAGAAGGAAGATCTCCAGGTGAGAATAAAAGAACTGGAGTTAAGACTTGAAACCGAGGAAAAAACAATTGAAGAATTGATCAAGAGGGTCAGAGGCAATTTAGAGAAACGCGAAGATTAGGAGGCTATTTTCTATGAAAAGGCCTGTGGTTCTTAAACTTGGGGAAAGAGAATATGAATTCATCACAAATGAACCTCAAAGTATTGTTGATGAGGTTTTCAACGAAATCATTCAGGAGTTTGGTATCCTTGAAAAAGAGGTAGAAAAAGTCGGGTTGGATAGTGTTCTTGTCGCGATGCTTGTGAATATGACAACAGATTTTATCAAAGCCCAAAGCGAGTTGAAAAGACTAAAAGAAAAGTACGATGCAATTTTAAAGGATCATTATAAAGGACGTGGAAGGATTGCAAAGGATTAGAATAGGCGTTTATGATTCAGGTATTGGTGGTCTCACAGTACTGAAGCAGCTTCTCATGAAAATCCCTTTTGGGATTGATTTTTTTTATTTCGCTGATACAGCACGGTTACCCTATGGCTCGAAACCTCAGGAAATGGTACGTGGCTTTATTTCAGAAATACTCAGTTTTTTCAGGCATATAAATGTCGATGCCATCGTAACGGCTTGCAACACAACTGATTCATTGCTAACAGAAGCAGAAAAAAATAATCTTTGGGTCCCATTTTTCAGTATTATTGATCCTACAATCCATTATCTGAGAAATAACGTTTCAGATAAGAACTCTATTGCTATAATAGGAACCGAAGTCACTATAAAGCGCTCAGTATATTTGAGAAAGCTCATAATAGATGAAAATATTTCCGGGATTTTCCAAAAAGCATGTCCATTATTTGTCCCCCTGGTTGAAGAAGGTCTGAGTGATGGTGAATTAACTGAATGGATTGTTACATATTATCTTGAAGAGATTAGAAGAATTTCGCCAAATTATCTCATATTAGGCTGTACACATTATTCGTATTTAAAAACGGTTATAGAAAAATATCTAGGCAATGGTACACAAATAATTGACCCCGCAGATCATGTTTCTGAGAAGGTAATTGAATGGATTGGAAAAATTGAGACCACAAAAAAATCCAGTGTTACTTTTTATGTAACTGGTAGCGCAGAGGATTTTAAAAGAAAGGCATCGCTTCTTTTAGAATCCAGTGATGAGCTTGTGGTTAGCCACGTCGAACTCGAAAAACTGGGGGAATTTATACATTTATGAGGTGTTTGTATGGCTGAACGCAATCTAATAATACTAACAGGTATGTCGGGTGCTGGCAAAACCTCAGCGCTTAAATTTCTCGAAGATTTCGGTTTTTTCAGCGTTGACAACGTTCCACTCACCGTTTTTCGGGACTTCTATGAGATATTAAAGCGCAAGGAAATGGATAATCTTGCAATAGTAGTGGACATAAGGGCTATAACAAGCTCCAAGAGCGCAGAAGCCTTCATAATGGAAATTCAAAAAGCCAAGGCTAATTTGAACGATGTAGCGATCAAGACCATTTTCCTTGATGCCGATGATGAAATCATTAAATTCAGATATGGAAAAACAAGGCGGGCACACCCTTTAATGAAGAAGTACTCTTTATCTGAAGCCATCCGTAAAGAACGCGAAATGATGAGACCGCTCATGGATATTGCTGATGAAGTAATCAACACTTCAAATATGGATGTAAAAGAAATGCATCTGCGCCTGCTCAATGCGATAAAAAAAGAATTGCATGAAATACCTCCCATACGTGTTATTATCGAAAGTTTTAGCTATGTAAACGGGGTACCTCAAGATGCCAATCTCGTTTTTGACGTGCGTTTTTTGCCAAACCCGTATTATATTGCAGAACTGTCTGAATTAACGGGAAAGGACAAGGGAATCAAAAAATTTCTCGAAGAGTTCAAGAGGATTGGCGAATACTTCTCTGCTATAAAAAAGGTTTGTGATATTACTATCGAAGAATTCAGTTTTAGTGGTAGAAACCAGATCAAAATCGCTGTTGGTTGCACTGGTGGAAGGCACAGATCTGTATACATAGCCGAGCGTTTGTACAATGCAATGCAAAATGAAAGTAGAAATGTTTCCTTGCATCACAGAGAGCTACATGAAGATTGATGGGGGATTTTTATGAGTTTTGCTGATAAGATAAAAGATGAACTCTGCCATCTGGCCATAGATAACGATATGGAAACAAGGGCAGAGTTTTTAGGTTATGTAAAATCCCGGGGCTCTCTTAGAATTAGCAATGCAAAAAAATATCTAGTTATTTCTTTGAACTCGATTACGAGCCTTAAAAGGTTATACACATTATCCAAAAAACTCGGGATCACCTCCGTTGAAACGAGTATCACTGAGGAAACCCGGCTTAAGCACCGCCGTGGCGGAGAAATTTTGTATTCTTTCAACAAAATTTATGGGTTTCTCGAGAAATTTGGAATTTCCATTTTAAGCGACGATTTACCAGATTTCGTAAAAAAAGACCCCGCCTATTTTGGTGCTTTTATGAGGGGATTATATTTAGCAGGAGGATCTGTTGTAGATCCATCAAGAGGATATCACCTGGAGATTTCTCTTGATACCACAAAGAATTTTATCCTCAACCTGACCAATCATTTGGTGAATTTTTTAAATATCAAAGCGGGATATATCGAAGTGGGAAACAAATACAAAGTATATATTAAATCCTCTAGAGACATCGTGGAGTTGCTTTCACTCGTTGAAGCCTCCCGCGCTGTTTCCGTATTGTTAAAGGCCGTTGAGGTAAGGCAAATTAGAGGAAATGTTAGCCGAACACTGAATTTCATCACTGCGAATGCCAACAAGTCGGGCCAGGCAATGGCAAGGCACGTAAGAGCCATCAGGATCATTGAAAGAAAGCTTGGGTTAGATAGTTTGCCAGCCGATCTTGAAAAGCTCGCAAAGCTCAGGCTCGAATACGAAGAATTGAACCTGAGAGAACTCGGAGAACTCATGGATCCCCCCATGAGTAAATCCGCGGTGTTCAACAGGTTGAAAAAGCTACAAAAAATTGCTGAGAAATTGGAGGGGGAAAAATGAAATGTCCCTTTTGTGGAAGCATTATAACAAGGGTAATCGATACCAGAACCACAGATGGCGGTGCGGTTGTCCGCAGGCGAAGAGAGTGTGAAGACTGCGGTGGACGTTTCACCACTTATGAGAGATTCGAACAAAGGCCGATATTCGTGGTAAAGAAAGATGGACGTCGGCAGCGTTTCGATCGTCAGAAGATTTTGTCTGGCATCATAAAAGCTTGCGAAAAAAGGCCTATCACACTCGAAGAAATGGAAGAAATGCTCACTGAAATTGAGCATGAGGTTCGGAAACTTGGCAAATCAGAAGTTTCTACATTAAAAATTGGAGAACTGGTAATGAACAGGCTTAAAAAGAAAGATAGAATAGCTTACGTTAGATTCGCCTCTGTTTACAAAGAATTCAGAGACCTTGACCATTTTATGGATATAATTAGTGAATTGAAAGATGAGCTAAAAACAAAGAACCACCTGGGAGGGATATAGATGACAAAAAGAGAGGTAATCTATCTCACAAAAGAGGGCTATGAAAGCTTAAAAAAGGAGTTGGATACACTTCGCAAGAAACTCATGTATGAAATCGCCGAAAGAATAAAAGAAGCCAGAGAACTAGGCGACCTTAGCGAAAATAGCGAATATGACGAGGCAAAGAACGAACAAGGTAAAATTGACAGCAGGATCAAACAGCTCGAAGAAATTCTTAACAATGCTGAAATAATCGAGGACAATGGCGATAATTCGATTGTACGAATAGGCAGCAAAGTGCTTCTTGAGAATCTTGAAAGCAAGGAAACCATGGAAGTTAGAGTTGTTAACACACATGAAGCGAATATATTTGAAAATAAGATAAGTGTAGATTCGCCAATCGGCAAAGCCCTACTAGATAGGCACGTCGACGAGGAGCTCTTGGTAAGAGCACCTTCAGGAAATATTAAATACAAAATCCTCGCTATAACCAAATAATGGAGGCTAAGAGCAATGAATGAAGAGATTAGGCAACAAAAAAGGCAGA
>NZ_CEYIHJ010000105.1:0-6639 GCF_982836095.1 Kosmotoga sp. | reverse complement strand
GAACGGATTCAGGTAGATTGTCTCCTTGACTTGACATAGTAGGTGAGAGACCCTCTACATAGTGGCTATGCTGAGCTAAAGCTCAGGTTGCGCGTGTCTTCATCGAGGCTCTGCATTCCTTCGAAATGGCTTTGCACCTGCGGCGCTTCATTCACAGCCTCTAATTCACAACTCATAATTCTTAACTCAAAACTTGCTTTTCGATTCTTAAAGCGCTTTCCAAACCCTAGACTCCAAACCCCAGACCCAAATTTTTGGCATTACCCTTTAACAACAGCTATCGGTATAAGTCGTGTAGTCTTCTTCACAAGGTCCTTTTGATATTCCATAACTTCCTCTATATCTTTATAAGCCACTCTGGCTTCTTCTATCACAGCGCTTTTATCTGGTGTCATCAAAACAACATCTCTTTCATCAAGGTCGCGCTTTACCTGGGCAAAATTCAACTTCCTTTTAGCTTCATGCCTTCCTAACAACCTTCCTGCACCATGGGAGCAAGAGCAAAAACTCTCAGGATTGCATAGTCCTTCTGCTATATAAGTGGCGCTTCCCATAGAACCGGGAATGATTACCCGCCCTTGCGCCCTTACAGCACCTTTACGGTGGACAACCACTTTTTCGCCATAATGCTCTTCAAAACTCGCATAGTTGTGAATTGTCTCAAGTTTCTCTATAACTTCCATTTCTGGAAAGAAATATCTCATTACTTCCAGTACTGATTCCATAATCAGGCGGCGGTTTTCCCTGGCAAATTCAATGCAGAAGTTCATTTCGCTCAGATACTGCTTGCCCTCGTTACTGTCCACTGGCAACCAGGAAAGGCCCGGTGGAGGATTAAAACCCCGTTTTTTGCAATATTGTTTTGCAATTCTGTCGTAATGACTCGCAACCTGTTTACCAAGATTCCGAGAGCCGCTATGTACGGTTAGAAACACTTTCTCGGATTCATCCTTCTGGATTTCAATAAAATGGTTTCCACCACCTAAAGTTCCCAGCTGTTTCTGGGCTTTTTTCCATTCTCTTTCTATTACAGGGCCACCAGGTTCTCTTTCCCATAAATTGCTGGGCAGAGCCTTTCCACGCCATTTGAAGCCAACGGGTATTTTCTCAAGAAACAGCTTCAGTATCTGATGGCGGTGCTTCAACACTGACTTCGCAGATAGGTTCGTTTTCACCGTCACTATACCGCAGCCGATATCCATACCAACAGCATAGGGAATAACGGCTTTTTTCAACGCAACAACTCCTCCAATGGGCATGCCATAACCCGGATGCACATCGGGCATTACAGCTATCCATCTGAAGAGATCGGGAACTGTGGAGAGATTCCTAATCTGTTCAAGGGCTTCTTCTTCTACTTTTTCAATGGGAACCCAGATCTTCGCTTTTAACTTCGGGTAGTATCTATTCATCTGCCCGCACCTCTTGTTTGATTCATATTGATTCTAACATCATTATATTTTAAACCCTGCTATATAAAAGACTTGAAACTAAGATAGAAGCAATAATCTGAAAGATTTCTTTGCTTTTCTAAAGATTGAAAGTCATAATGTTGTAATTTTAATTTGAGTATAATGCAACACACACTACCTTGCTATACAAGCTACTGTGTGTTATTGTATTTTTAAGAACAGCTGTTTTATTTTTCAGAAATCAAAATGACTCGATTCTAAGGGAGGTAGTATTGTGAAAAGAAAAAAGGGAAGCGTGGTTGCAGGAACAATTTTGGCCATTGGCTTGATTTTAGTAGGTGCTTCATTTTTAATGGGGCCAATTGACTTTCATGGTTTTGACTTTGAAGATGCCACAAACTATCAGAATGAATACACAGAGATCTTCTCAAATCCACAAATTAATAAGATCTATGTAAGCACTCTCAATGGATACATCCAGGTGGAAAGCTGGGAAAACGATTATGTGCAGATCGAAGTGAAACAAAGATATGCAGGCTACTCGGAAAAAAAGATGGAAGAACTTTTTGAATCGACAAAGCCTGAAATTACATTTCTTGGGAGCAGCATGAGGATAGTTACCCCCAGACTGTCAAAAACCAGCTTTTTCAAAAGCTATGGTGTTTCAATATCCGTGAAAGTACCACACAATCTAATAAATAATGTTGAAACCAAAACAAGCAATGGAAGCTTGAAGTTTTCCGACCTCAATGCTCAAATTATTGGAAGCACTTCAAATGGTTCTATAGATCTTTCTAATGTAGATGGAGATATAGATTTGAGAACTTCCAATGGATCCATTTCACTGCTGAAAGTCTCAGGTGAAGCAAAGCTCGATAGTTCAAATGGAAAGTTTTATGCCAGCGGATTTATGGGCAGCCTTCATGTTGAGACATCAAACGCCTCAATAGAAATTGAGGATTCCCAAGCGCAGGTGTATTTGAGAACTTCCAATGGTAGCATATATGTAAGAGATTCGTCGCTTTTGGGAGCAAGTAACACTTTGAAGACTTCAAATGGAAAAATCGTTTTGGATTCTGCACTCCCGGATTCCGGCCAGCTAAAGCTTACAACAAGCAACGGAGGAATTGAATTTGTAATGCCTTATGGCACTGGTGCAGTAATCACTGCAAATACTTCAAATGGGAAAATCATACTTGACAATGTACCCATCCTAACAGAAGAAATTGGTAAAACCAGCATCAGTGGAAGTATCTATGGCGGTGGCGATTTACATATAGAGCTAAGCAGCAGCAATTCTGATATAAAAATCAGCGGGAAATGATGTGTTGGTAATTTCGAAAAGAGGTGTAGTGATGGACAAGCAGATGAAAAAAGGTGTCCTGGATCTATGTGTCCTCAGTGTCCTTTCAGAAGAAGACTGTTATGGGTATCAGCTTGTTGAAAAAATTTCAGCGGCAATTGAAATTTCTGAAGGGACGATTTACCCTCTTCTTAAACGTCTGCAAAAGGATGGATTGTTGGCTTCATATATAAGAGAATCCTCCGAAGGACCAGCAAGGAAGTATTACAAATTGACACCTGAAGGCATAACTAAATGCAAAAGGCTTAGAAAAGAATGGTTTGAATTTTATAATGGGGTAAACAAACTCCTCGGTAGGGGGAATGGTGATGAATAGTGTTGAATATATAAAAAGACTGGAAAAAGGGTTAAGAAAGCTCAAGCCAATCGAAAGGGAAGAGTACCTTCAGGATTACAGGGAGCATTTTCAGGAAGGTCTAAGGCAGGGAAAAACAGAAGATCAAATCTCCCGTGATCTAGGTAACCCGGATAAAATCGCCAAATTAATACTCGCAGAGCATAATATTAGAATGTTAGATGACAAACCAAAAAGCAGGAGTATCTTTACAGCGATAATGAGTATAATTGGGCTTGGTTTCTTCAATCTAATTGTCACCCTGCCTTTTTTTGTTGTGCTATATGCCTTGGTTTTTGCCGTTTTTGCAATTGCCGCGGCTTTTGTTACCCTACCTGTATTTTACTATTATTTTCCGGAACACGTTATGCTACCATTCGCGAATCTAAATCAGGAATTGTTTTTTGCCTTCGGTATAATGCTCATTGGCATTGGCATCTTCCTTTTCTCCGGAAAAATATTGAAAGGCGTGTTCAAAGTCACTGTGGCATTCTTGAAGTGGAACCTTAAAGTTATAAAAGGTGAATAAATCAAATGGAAAGAGGGGGTGGTCTTTTAGAAACTCACCACCCATAGGACAATGAAGAAGTGCATATTTTGCTTGCTAATACTGCTTTTCGTATCCTTTGCCTTTGGTTTTGTTCCTGATTATTGGCCAACAAATGGCTGGAGATATGACGACAGCTACGATTTCCAGGAGTTGGAAGCATATATCAATAGGATTTTCTGGAAGGAACTCCATTCTCTTATTATCATAAAAGATGGTTATGTTGTCTATGAAAACTACTTCAAAGAAAATGGTTCTCAGGTTTCGCCGGACGATCTTCACGCTTTGCATTCCGCAACCAAAAGCATAAATTCCTTGCTTGTGGGCATTATGATAGACAACGGCTACATACCGTCTGAACATATCCAAGTAATGGAAATTTTCTCTGATTACATTGTGGAGAATTCCTCAAAAGAGAAATATATGATAGAGCTCAGGCATGTATTAGAAAATACTTGTGGCTTTGAATGGAATGAGTGGGCTTATTCTTACGTTGATCCGAGAAATATCTACAACAAGTTCATAAGCAGTCCTGATAGGGTGCAATTTGTGCTCAATTTACCCATTTCAGATGCGCCCGGTGAAAAATTTGTGTATAACACTGGAGCTTCACATCTGGTAATTGCTGCTATACAGAGGATCACTGGAAAAAGTGCTCTTGAATTCGCAGAGGAAAACCTCTTTCATCCCCTTGGAATAACCGAAGTAATATGGCCTAAGGATTCGCAGGGAATAAACAAAGGTGCAGGGCTGAATATGATTCCCAAAGACATGGCAAAAATTGGCCTTCTTATGCTCACAGAAGGCATCTGGGAAGGTAAACAGCTTATTTCGAAAGATTGGATCGAAAAATCCCTGCAGAAGATGAACAGAGTTTCCACGAACGTCTATTTTGGTTACCACTGGTGGATTTATGAACATCAGAATATTGAAATAATCTCTGCCTATGGTTACAATGACCAGCGTATCTATATAATTCCATCAAAGAGTCTTGTAATGGTAACAACCGCAGCTATTTCATCCGAATTTTCTTTGAAGCTATTAGAAGATTATGTATTGCCAAGTTTTGAATGATGATTTTCTGGATGAAAGAAATTATTGTCTGATAAGCATTTCGGTGTTTTTATTAAGTACCACCAATATATTCTTGATATTGTTTTTTAGGGCATTTACAATTTCTTGATCTAAAGGCATTTTTTCCATTTCTTTGATGGCGTTTTCGAGATTCATTGCGCTGCGATAAGGCCTATCGCTTATCAAGGCATCGAAAACATCTGCAACTGCTAAAATCCGTGCAAGATAAGGGATTTTATCTCCCTTCAACCCATATGGGTAACCGGATCCATCTGTCTTTTCATGATGGTATAGAATTACCGATTTCAAATCTCTTAAATATGGAATTTTGCCCACCAAAACCGCACCGATTTCTGAATGCCTTTTCATTATGAAATATTCTTCGTCATTGAGTTTTCCATTCTTGGCAAGGTCCTTCTCGGGTATTCCTATTTTCCCTATATCGTGAAGAAGCGCGGCCCTTTCCAGAAGCTTTAAGCGCTTTCTTTTTATACCGAGGTTTCTTCCTAATATTACAGCAATTGCGGCTACATTTTTTGAATGATTTGCTGTGTATCTATCTCTCTGTTCAAAAAGGGAAACAAGGGTTTCTAAGCCAACTGTCTGATAATGGGTGGAAATTTCCCATTCTACTATCGTTCGAACAATCAAACAGGCTAAAAAGCCTATTGATAAAGCACTCACTATCTGGAAAAAACGTAGTGGGAAAATCTTTAGTTTATAGTTCAAACCGAATACTAAAGGCTTGCCCGCTTCGGAATGAACAATTTCTATCAGATCTGACATGTTATATGCAGCCAAAAGTTCGTTCAAAGAAATCTCTGCCTGAACAATTTTATTTTTCACCACATTTTTCAGAAAATCATCAAATATGTTGAAGTACACGGATAATTCTTTGCCCTTTGATCCCGGGAGGATCTTGTAAAGGGATTCTTCATTTGAAAAGAAAGCAGGCCTATCTATGATTTTCATTGAATGGATAAGAGGAGAGCTTGCAAGCATATCATTGATATTGTTTTCAATGAATTCTTTATCACCCTTTTGTACCGCTTTATAAAACTCAGACCACTGAAAGTAACCGTAAGAAAGCTTTTCAGAAAGCAAAACCATCGAAAGCTCTAAAGCCTGTTTGCTGCTTTCTACCCTTTCTGTGTACCTAGCCAAGTTCAAATAATAAAACCCAACAATTGCTATAATGACCACGAATACAAAAACAGAAATGTAGATCAATATTCTTCGCATATCTCACCAACTTGTCAGCATGTGGCAAAATTATAGCATTTTAAGTAAGACTATTGACCGACTTGAAAAGGATTGAAGGTTTTCCAGCAATACGCTTCAAGATATATATGTTTCCCATCATGCTCGATTTCCCTTTTTTCAGAGCTCGGATTTAACAACATGGAAAATTCTTTGAAGTTTATAAGCTCCAAATCATCTTTTGCTCGCTTTTCAAGACCAAATGAAATCAAAAGCTCTTTCAAGAGGTTTTTCTCGGGTATTGTTGCAACATAAATGGCATTACCTTTTTGAGTAATCGCAGGAAATTCTTTGAAACCACTTGAGAGAAACTCACCAACTATTTCAGCATCAACTATCTTTAGGTTTTCTACTACAAATCTACCTTTGAACCTCTTTCCGTTGAATGCCAAATCCAGCTCCATTTCAGTCCCGCCAAAATCAACGACTTCTATGCCAAGAATTTCTTCCAGTCCATAGGGAACTGATAACCTGATGTTGTTGTATTTGTCTTTAGATGAGGTCATCGAAGTAATGATCAATTTACCTTTGAATTTTGGAAGCTTTTCGAGAAATTCCTCCCGAATATAGTAAGCCGAAGGTATAACTAAAAGCTTATATTCAGAAATATCGTCTTCCGGGAATACAAAATCAACATTGTACCCCAGTT
>NZ_CEYIHJ010000104.1:0-6733 GCF_982836095.1 Kosmotoga sp. | reverse complement strand
GCCTGAATTGGTGAAAAGATCAACTAAAGATCCATTTTCACATTCAGGTGAGATGTCTATCTCGTTGTCATAGATCCAGGGGTGGCCATTGAAGATTCTCCTTTTTATCCTGGCTTTCAATATCGCCCTGGGCAGAGACATGCTACTCATCCATTCCTTTTATTTTTTTGTAAAGCCTTTCATAAAAATCTCTATCCAGCTTGCCGGGAGTTCTTTGGTTATGTGGTGCTTTGGCGGCTTTCTCAGCCCATTCACGAATTTCTTCTTCTTCGATATTCACTGAAAAGTTGTTGATGCCGAGTTTCTTAAAAAATTCAGACAATTCATCCAGATTTTCAAAGGGCTCAATTGCCTTCGTTACCTGCTCTTTTGCGCTTGATGAAATACGTCTGAAGATATCTATGAGGAATACGGCATTTGCAAGGCCATGTTTTATCCCTTTTCTTGAACTCAACGGATAGCCAACAGCATGCACTACTGTGGTTCCCGTATGGGCAATCACCATACCTGCAAGCATTGCCGCATATTGTAATTTTTCCCGGTAGAGAAGGTTTTCGGGATTATCTAGAACACGGGGAAGATATTCTCTTACGAGGCCCGTTGCCTTCAGTGAGAACCCTTTTACCATCGGATTTGCACCATTGTTGATTAATTCACCTTCTACAGAGTGTGAGAGGGCATCCAGAGCAGTGCTAATTGTGACTTGTTCGGGCATTGTCAGGGTATATCTTGGATCGAGAAAGGAAGACAGTGGGAAAGCATGAAAGCTGGAAAATCCCCGCTTATTTCCATTGTTGTCAGTAAGTACTGAATACTGTGTAACTTCTGAACCAGTTCCCGAAGTGGTGGGAATAGCTATCACGGGGAGAGAATACTCAATCTCTCCAGAGTAAAGGTCATCAGCTGTCATTTCGGGATCCGTGCCAAGGACTGCTATCGCCTTGGCAGCGTCAAGAGGGCTTCCACCGCCAATACCGATGACAAAGTCACAGTTTTTGTTTCTGAGCAAACTTGCACCTTTTTCTACGGTGCTGAAAGAAGGGTTTTCTTCAACCTCATTGAATATCACGAAAGTAACATTCTGCCCTGTAAGGGTTTTTGTTACGTCATACAAAGCCCCTGATGCTCTTGCAGATCTCTTTCCTGTAACGATAAATGCCTTTGAACCACACTCAGTGAAATCAGCATGCTTTTTCACCACTTCTAAACCGAAATGAACCATCGTGGGAATGTGAAATGACCACATAAAAACTACCCCCTTTTTTCAAAGATTTTTTCGAGCACTTCTTTGGATAGGTGAATGGTCTTTTCGAGTTTCTGTATATAAGCGCTTGATAGCGACTTGTAATCAAAAGACTTGCTCCTGTCTATGGCTCTATTAATGCTTTCAGCCTCTGTGGAAAAGTATGGCGGAGTATGCTCAAAAGAAGAAAAGAAATCCATCATTTTCTTGTTTTGCTTCCATATGAAGGGCTTCGCCAACCACATGGCTAAGATGGCGCCATGGAGCCTTTCACTGACGATCAAGCTTGAGCGTTGAAAAAAATCTGCTATTTCGTAGTTGCTTCGTGGAGGAGGTGTTAAAAGGAACCCAATTGACGAGGCGATTTGGTTTAACCTTTTCAACAACATCCCTTCTCTATGGTTTTGAAAGGGAATAATACAGAGCTTGCTGAATCCTTTGGCTTTCAGTGTATTTAGTATTTCCGTTGCATAGTTCAAGTGTTTTGGTATCAAGATAACCAGACCTTTATCTTCAGCTGCATCGTTTTTAGAAAGGCGCAAACAATATGGGCCATAATCAGTGCCCCCAAAGGCATTAATGGAATGATTGCAGGCAAAACGGAAAGAAACACTATCTCTTAAAACAGCAAAGGTGTTTGTGCTTGACAGAATTTTAGACAATTTTTTCAAATTCGATCCTTTTTTTAGGGGACCAAATCCCTGGGAGAGAAGCAGCAACTTTTTCCCATAAGATAAGGTCTTTTTGGCGATGAAATAATAATAAAGAAAACTGCGGGTGCTCGTTTCATCCTGAAATAAATTGCCGCCACCGAAAACGGTTATCGCAGAACGCTGGATTGCCCTTTCTAAGCTGATCGGGTTATACCTTGGTATTTGGCTTATTTTGAAACTAACGGGCATTTCAGAAATGACCGAATCAAGCCCTTTTGGAGACGGTATAAATGCTTCACCCTCAAAACCAGTCTCATTTAGAATTTTGAGCGTAGATAGCAGTAACAAATCATCACCAAAATTTCGATAGCCATAGTAACCCACCAGAACGATTTTATAGGAATTCATTGAATCTACCTCCGGGTAATCTAAACCAATTTTAGCATGATGGAACGACTTTCAGCGTGGTAGAATTATATAAATGATAGAAAGGAGGAATGATTGTGGACAGACATGAACTGATAAAAAAATTGGCGGTAAAAAATGAAAGCAAAGTAGTTTTACTCGTCATGGATGGAATAGGTGACCTCCCGATTGATGGGAAAACACCGCTGATGGCAGCGAAAACACCAAATCTGGACGCTCTTGCAAAAGAAGCGGACCTGGGCCAAACCATTCCGGTACTTCAGGGTATTACCCCCGGAAGTGGGCCGGGTCATCTGGGCTTATTCGGTTATGATCCCCTTAAATACCAAATCGGTAGGGGAATATTGGAAGCTCTTGGTGGAGATATTGAGGTCGGAAAGGATGATCTTGTTGCAAGAGCCAATTTCGCGACTCTTAAGGGTGATGTTATTGTTGACAGAAGAGCTGGACGGCCTGCAACTGAGGTGAGTTCGGAGGTTGTTAAAAAACTTGGCGAAGCGATAAAGGAAATCGATGGTGTGAAAATATCCGTATATCCTGGCAAAGAACACAGATTTGTTGTGAAATTCACCGCGCCGGGGCTTGATGAAAGGATTTCTGACGCCGATCCGCAAAAAGAAGGAAAAGAGATCGTTTGGTCAGAAGCCCTCGTGCCAGAGGCTGAAAGTACTGCGAAGGTTGTTAACAGCTTTTTGAAGAGGGTTAGAGAAGTACTTAAGGAAGAACCAGAAATGAATTTTGCGCTTTTAAGGGGATTCTCCAAACATCCGGTTCTTCCTACCTTTGATGAAGTGTACAAAATGAAAGCCGCAGCGATAGCTACTTATCCTATGTACAGGGGCTTGGCAAAGCTCGTTGGTATGAACGTAGTGGAAACTGGCACAACTCTTTCCGATGAGATTGAAACTCTCGGGAATATATGGAATGAATACGACTTCTTCTTTGTTCATGTGAAAAAAACAGATTCCTATGGCGAAGATGGAAACTTTGAGAAAAAGGTAAAAGTTATCGAGGAAGTTGATACATTGCTTCCAGAAATCCTTGCATTGAATCCAGATGTTATAGTCGTTACTGGTGATCATTCCACACCAGCAAAGATGAAGGCTCATAGCTGGCATCCTGTACCTTTTATGATCAGGTCTAACTTCTCCAGATCCGGATTGAGTGAACACTTTAACGAATATGAATGTGCAAGGGGAACTCTTGGAAATATCATGGCGCTTGATGTCGTTCCGTTAATGATGGCTCATGCTTTGAGATTGGAAAAGTACGGTGCATAAAGAGGTTTTCCACCGTGCTTTTTTCTACTTCATTTTCACTTGAACACAGTGATTCGCCTTTTTTTGTTTTATTTGTTTCTATGGCTTTTGGTATTATATTTTATCTGTTGTTTGTTGAAGGCGAAATATTCAAAGGGGTCCTGCTACTGGGCCCCTTTTTGGTTTTTTGCTGGTTGGCAAGGCATTTATTGCCTAATGTTTTGTTGTTTTTCTTTCTGGGCTTTTCGCTTTCCTTTGTAAAGATCGATCATCTTATGCTGGAACCCGGTTCCATTGTAGAAGTTACCGGAAAGGTAGAAAAAGTCTATGCAGATGATTTTTTTCTGGGGTCGGGTAGTGCCTTCATTGATGGTGAGTGGAAAAAGCTGCCCTTCAGAATAATTGTTAAATCTAAAAAGGCTTTCATGGAAAGCGAAGTGCCTGATTCAGGAATGATATTCTGGGCGGTTGGGAAACTTGAAAAAGCCGCATCTTTTCAACTATCGCTTGATTCGGATATGAGAGGGTTTGCACCACCAATTGGCGTAGATAGGTTTACTGGAAACTTAAGGAAAGACATAGAGAACAAGCTGGAAAAATATGGGTTGAGCAACGCTCTTATCTTTTCAACCTTTTTTGGCAGTAAAGCGAAATTGAGCAGTCAACTGAAAACTGCACTGAAAAAAGTTGGGATTTCACATATATTCGCTGTATCAGGTTTGCATGTTGGGCTTTTCTTCTTAGTAATTAACAACATTTTGTCCCTGTTTTTGTTACCTTATTTTGTAAAAGATTCATTTTCTTTGATGCTAACGGCTGCTTACGTCTTGTGTACCGGACCCGCGATATCGGCTTCGAGAGCCTTTTTGATGCTCCTTCTATATGTTGTATTTCGCATTATTGATTATCCTCAATCTCCCTTGAATATTCTGGGGTTAAGCGGCATCATCATGCTGGTCATAGCACCTTTCGATCTCATCTTACCGGACTTCCAATTGAGCTTCATTTCAACATCGGGTATCTTGCTCTATATTATGGCATCACAGAAAAAGAGGTCATTTGTAGTCCAGGCGTTTCTCATTGGTGGAGCGGCACAAGGTGCAACTTTGCCTATTACACTCAATCTCTTTGGAAGTATATCCCTTATGGCAATTCCCATAACGTTCATTGTAGTGGAGATTTATTTGATGCCTGCTTTAGTTGGGACCTTGGCACTGCTCTTTTTGGATCTCGTAAAATTAAAACCCCTTGCGTTTGCACTTGGCAAGGGGCTGGAATTTCTTTCAAAACTTTTTGAAATCGCTATTTTGAAGTTATCGGAGTTATCTCCAATGTTACAGCTGAAGCCTCCATATAATTATTTTGTTGCCTTTTTTGTTGCTTCATCAGTAGCTTCATTGCTCTTTTTCTTTGCGCATTCAGAGCAAAGACCGTAAAATTTCAATTGATGATCGGTGATTTTATACCCGGTACTTTTCTCTATTAGCTTTTCAAGATCATCTAATAAATCAAAGGGAAATTCCTCGACACGTCCACATTCAGTGCAAATAATATGATGATGGTGATGCTCGTCTTTGCTAACCAGTTCGTATCTAATAACGCCATCCCTGAAAACGATTCTTCTTAACAATCCCACATCAGAAAGCAGATCAACGGTTCTATAAACTGTCGCTTTGCTTATTCTAAGGCGTCTGTTTAACACCTTTCTATACACTTCTTCAGCACTCATGTGTTCGTCCTCAGAATCCAAAAAAATCTTGAGTATGAGTTCCCTTTGTGCTGTCATCCGTTGCTTCCTTCTTCTAAGTTCATTTCTAAGAATATCCTGTTTCACTGTAAACCCTCCCTATTGGATCTCGTCTCTGAATGACAGAAAAATTGTACACTTTTTGATTTACAACAAATGCGTAATATGTTACAATAACACTCCATCACATCAAAGGCTTTATATCGATTTTCCAGCCAGTTAGCTTGGCAGCGAGTCTGGCATTTTGACCACCTTTTCCAATGGCCAAGGAAAGTTGTGTAGGTGCAACATATACGACGGCTTCTCTATTTTCCTCGCTGGATATTTTTACTTCAATGGCACTTGCAGGCGCGATGGCATTGGAAATGAATTTGGCGGGATCTGCACTCCATCTGAGAATGTCAACCTTTTCTGGCCTAATTTCACGCAGGATTTCACCTATGCGCACACCACTTTCACCAATGCAAGCTCCTATCGGGTCCACCTTCATATCATCCGCATCAACGGCCACTTTTGTTCTTATCCCTTCTTCGCGGGCGATTGAGACGACTTTAACATTACCGCTTTCGACTTCAGGAACCTGCAATTTCAACAGTTCCTCTATAAATAGTGGCCCTCTTCTGGTGACGAGAATTTTTGGTCCTTTCGTAGTTTTAAGCACATCGACAACAAACACTTTGATAAACGTATTGGGCCTTAGTTCTTCACCGGGGATGGTTTCTTTGAGGGGAATTCTTGTATCGATTTTTCCGATTCTGAGGTCTGCCCAACCTTCCACAATTCTGAGTACTTCGGCTGTTGTAACAGAACCTTTTAAATCCGCATAGATACTGTAAAGATTATCCTTCTCTAATTCCCGAATTTTTTGAATGAGTACCTGCCTGGCTGTCTGAGCGGCAATTCTCTTGAATTTCTTGATGTTCAGTCTTCTCAAAATAAATTCACCGGGTTTAGCAGTAGGATCGACTTTCAAAGCATCAGGGAGAGCGATCTCCTGATGTGGGTCGCTCACTTCTTCTGTCACAAACAGCTTTTCATAAACACCAATATCACCGGTTAACCGATCAATTATCACCTGAACATCGCTTTCCCCGCCGAAGTTCTTTTTATAGGCACTTTGAAGCGCCTTTTCCAGTATTTCCAGAACTTCTTCTTTTCTTATGTTTTTTTCTTGTTCAAGTTGTTCAAGAGCTTCAAGAAGATTTAGATTCAATGAAACCACCTCCCACTCAGAACTCAAGCTTTAAGTTAGCCCTTTTTATATTTGTATATGCTACCCCATAGGACTTCCCGGTATCCCTTTCACGGATTGTGACTGTACTTTCAGAAGCGCTCTCTATAGTGCCTACGATAACTGTTCGGTTGTCCAGTGGGCTTATTAAAATTAGCTTTGCGAGCTTTCCAG
>NZ_CEYIHJ010000103.1:0-6739 GCF_982836095.1 Kosmotoga sp. | reverse complement strand
CGTCGTGTCCAGAAGTGATGATGTCAAGCTGTTGATCTTTCGTCTGAAAAGCAATAAGTGCCCTCTGCTTGTAAGAACTCCAATCAGTGGAATCGAAATAAGCTTCTACCTCAACTCTTATATCGGCTCCAGCAGCTTCGAGTACTGTGTTCAGCATCTCTGCCGCTTTTTCAAGATTCACCTTTCTGTTAATTGATGGATCATCAGGTCCTACTGCCCAGGCAACGAGTTTGATAGTCTGAACAGCGAATAGTGAAGACAGCGCAAAAAGCGAAAGCAATACAAAGATAAGCGCACGTTTCATAAAAACCCCTCCTTTTTCAAAATGATGGCCAAAGGCCACAGAATTTATCTAAGCTTGGCACTCTTCCTCATAAGAACCTTGGTAAACAACGAAATCTGTACAGGACTGATATCTTCCTTATTCAAAAGGTCAAACAAACGTTTTGCTGCCAAAGAGCCCATCTCTTCCTTTGGAACATGTACAGTGGTTAACGGCGGTTGGCAACTCGCTGATGAGATGATATTGTCAAAACCGAGAACGCCAATTTCTTCAGGAACCTTTTTCCCCAGTTCTTTAAGATATTCAATAACATCAATAGCATAGCGATCTTCAAAAACAGCAATGAGTTCGGGCTCTTTATTATCATCCAGAATCCTTTTCAGAATAAGCTTCAGGTCTTGACCTTCGGCAAAATCGTATATCACAGGTTCCAAGCTCTTTTCGCGCATTGCCCTTCTATAACCAATCATCCTTTGTTCATAACTGAAATGTTTGGCAACGTTGTGAATATAGATGATTTTTCTATATCCGGTTTTCAAAAAGCGCTTGATCAATTTGTATTCCCCATCAAACCCATTTGAAATCACACAGTCCACATCATACCCGGAGATGAATTGGTCAACAAGGACAAAGGGTTTTCCGATGTCTTGAAATTTCTCTATAATCCCTTCTGAAATTCCGCCACCTACTAACAAAAAGCCATCTTTTTCTTCAACGCCATCTCTTTCGTTCAGCATGCTAAAGGGAAAAATCGAATAATTGCATTTTTTGCGTGAGAAGTAATCCTGTATACCCTCGAAAACCTTCACATAAAACTGGTATTCAGAACTTTCAATTCCCCTGAATACTTCATCTGGACAGCCAATTCCGATTTCATAAAATCTTTTTTTTGCGAGGTTTTTTGCAAAAATATCGGGTTTGTAATTCAACGACTCAATGGCCATAAGTACTCTCTGCCTTGTCTTTTCCGAAACATTCGGGCTTCCGTTTATAACCCGGGAGACGGTAGCAGTTGACACATTTGCAATTCTCGCAACATCCTTCGTTCGAATTTTCAACGATAACCCTCCTTATTCAGTACATACTACACATACTACATATAATTCCACATAATTTATTCTCTCACAGTGCTGCTTTGATGCAAAACCCGATTACTTGCCAAGATATATGGTCATCAATGATTATTCGGTATTAAGAGGGTTCACGATAAAGCATGATGTAATCGCATACATTTTCATAATTAGAACACACTTCACAAGCAAATATCATTTGAGCTTAAATTCACATGCTTTGCACACGCCATTATAAGCAGTTCACAAGAAATTTTGTAATGTAAGCGCATACAAACTTTGAATCACTAGATAACTCGACTCAATTTTCAATATCAATTGAGCGGGGGTGCTATGATCTTGATTAAATCTTCCGGAGTAACCTCATCTTTGGATACATCTGCAACTTTTTCCCCATGGTCAAGAACGACAAATCTTGTAGCAACCCTGTACACATGGTAGATGTTATGCGCCACCAAAACAACAGATATGCCTTTTTCGCTGACTCTTTCAATGAGGCTTAATATTGCCTCAGTTTCACGAACTGAAACAGCGGCTGTTGGTTCATCGAGTATTAATAACTTCGCGCCAAAGTGTACCCCTCGACCTACGGCGACAGTTTGCCTTTGACCACCCGATAAAAAGGCCACAGCCTGATCAACTGATGGGATCTCTATACCAAGCCCTCTGAGCCCCTGACGGGATACATTTCTCATTTCATGTTTGTTGAGTATTTTCAGTGGTCCAACTTTTTTACACACTTCCCTGCCAAGAAAGAAATTTCTCCACACTGGCATCAAGCCAACAAGAGCCAAATCCTGATAAACGACCTCTATCCCCGCATTATGCGAATCACGGGGGGTATTGAAATTAACTTCTTTTCCATCGAAAAAAATATGTCCTTCATCGTGGTGGTAATAACCAGCGATGATTTTTATCAAAGTAGATTTTCCCGCACCATTGTCTCCCAACAGGCCAACGACTTCTCCCTCTTCAACCCTGAAGTCGACTCCTTTTAACGCATCAACTGCTCCAAAACTCTTCTTAATACCTTTAGCTTCAAGTAAACTCATAGCAACACCTCCACAAGCTCCGTTCATTCCCCAACAAGCTTTTTCTTGATCCTTATGTTACTTAAAGCAGCAGCAACGAGTATTATCCCTACAAATGCCTGATACCAATAAGCGGGAGCTCCAATGAGGATCAGCCCGTTGTTGAGAGAAGCAAGAATTATACTACCCAGGAAGGCACCAAAGGCACTTCCATATCCACCTGTCATGAGTGTGCCACCTATAACGGCAGCGGTGATTGCCTGAAGCTCCATTTCAACTCCAAGTGATGGATCTACAATACGGAATCTCGCAAAAGTGGCAATACCTGCAAGGCCCGCCATAAGACCACTTATCATAAACGTTGAGGTCTTGATTTTCCATGATTCTACTCCCATGGCATCAGCAACACTTGGATTCCCCCCGCTGGCTGATATCCAGTTTCCATAACGTGTCCAGTCGAGAATGAAATAAAACAGGAAAGTGAATCCAACAAACCATAAACTTGACCAACGCATGTTGGGACCGAAACGGCCTCCAAAAATTTCTGCAATGAATTTTCCACTTGAAGGCAATAAAATAGGAAATCCCCCGGTAACAGCAAGAACAACCCCACGCCAGAACCATTGTGTTCCCAGCGTCGTTATGAACGATGGAATACGCCCTTTTGTCGTAACAACACCATTAACAATTCCCTGGCCAGCGGCGAAAGCCAAAGCGATGATTACAGCCAGAATAGCTGGCACACCGTTTTTCGCTAGTAGCGCAAAGATTATCGGCGTTAAGGCAAAGATCGAACCAACACTCAGGTCAAATTCTCCTGATATCATAACCAGGTTTATTCCCATTGTTACTAAACCAAGTTCAGCAGCAACAGTAGAGATAGTAACCAGATTACCCAGCGATAAAAATTGTGGATTCATAATTCCAAAGATACCGAAAATTGCTACAAGAGAAACTACACCACCAACTTCTTTAAATCGCAGGTATTTCAGTATTAACGGTCCATTGTTGTTTGTTGCCACTCAGTATCTCTCCCTTCTCAGGTCTGAAGAGTAATATGAGAATTCAGGAGGAAGAGGAGAGCTCTCCCCTTCCTCCCAAGTATTAACGATAACCTTCTTTTACACTGTTTTCTACAGGGCCAACATTGTCCTTTGTAATAATGAAAGGTCCTGTTAGCACATCACCAATGGGAGAGAGACCATATTTTTTGTAGAAGTAAAGAAATTCCACTGCAAGATATCCCTGCAAGTATTGCTGCTGATCAACAGTATATAGAACTTTTCCTTCTTCTATCCACTTGAGCATTTCTTCGGTAAGGTCAAAACCGCTTACCTTGACCTTTCCTTCAAGCCCCATGTCTTCTACCACGGTTACAGCTGGGAGTGTTCCTATAGGGCCAAGGGTGAAAATCATGTCGGTATCAGGATGTTTTCGCAGGTAACCTTCAAGAACCGATACGCCTTTTGAAGGATCTACGGTAATATTCAATTTTTCGACAGGAATTCCTTTTGGACTGAGAGCATCCATTATACCCTTTGCCCTCATTTCCATTCCAGCATGCCCTACTTCGTGAATTGCTATAACTGCGCGTTTAGGTGTGAATTGTGAGAGAACATACATTGCGCCATTGTATCCACCAAGATATTCGTTGTTTCCGATGTAAGCGATGTATGGAATTTTATCCAACCCTGTTCTTGGGTCTGGAACATTGATGGCGATGACCGGAATTCCGGAAGAGATCGCCCTTTTGAGAGGCTCTTCCACGGCGTTAACGTCGGTTATTGTGACTATTAACCCATCTGGCTTCGCAGCAATGGCCGCGTTCAAATTATTAACGAAGGTTTGAAGAGAATACTTCACTGGTCCAAGATACGTTGCGTTCACTCCATATTTCTCAGCTGCATCATTCATGCCTTTCATCACGATTCCCCAGAATGGATCAGCAGGCCCTCCATGGGAAACCAGATAGAAATTCATCTCTGCAAGTAAAAGACTCGAGCTAAGAACAACCAAAAGTATTACAAGAACTTTTTTCATGCAATACCCTCCCTTTCAAGTAATTTTGGAATTTACAAGAAAAATTCCCCGTTTTTTCCCTGTTTTCTATCCCCCCTTTCTTTCTGGTATTTAGCGGGGTTGAGAAATATCTTTGTCTATGATTTTTTTGAGTTCTTCAAAATCCGGCATGATTCGAGCAACACCAGAATCAACAGCGGCCCTGGCCACTGCGACGGCAACAGCTTTGCCTACACCCGGGTCAAATGCCCACGGAATGATCTTGTTCTCGTTGATTTCTGCATCAGGCAAAAACCCCGCCAGGGCATCCACGGCAGCGAGTTTCATTTCATCGTTTATATCTCTCGCTCTGACGGATAATGCGCCACGGAAAAGACCCGGGAAAACGAGTACATTGTTTATCTGGTTATTGAAGTCGGATCTTCCGGTTGCCACGATTCTCGCACCTGCTTCCTTGGCCTCATCTGGATAAATCTCTGGAATGGGGTTTGCAACGGCAAAAACTATGGGATCCTTTGCCATAGACTTAACCATGTCTTTATTGACAAGCCCGCCTATGGAAGTTCCGATAAACACATCAGCACCTCTTATGGCATCTTTGAGAGTTCCTGTAAGCCCTTCAGGATTTATCAAGAGAGCAATTTCTTCGTGAAAAGCATTTAACAGCGTTTCAGGATATTCTTTATTTAAAATACCGTTTTTATCGCATGCCACGATGTTCTTGACGCCAGCTGCAAGAAGCATTTTTATGATCGCTCCGCCAGCAGCACCTATCCCAACTGTTGCAACCTTGATCTCGCTTAGCTTCTTACCAGTTATTTTCAGTGCATTTTTCAAGGCAGCGAGTATTATAATAGCCGCTCCATGCTGGTCATCGTGAAAAACCGGAATATCAAGCTTTTCCCTGAGTGCTTTCTCAATGTAAAAACACTGTGGCGAGGCAATATCTTCAAGATTCACTCCGCCAAAAGTGGGGCTAACCGTTTCTACAAATTCCACTATCTTCTCAGGATCCTGTGTGTTTATACAAAGGGGGTAAGCGTCAACATTTGCAAATTCCTTGAACAATACCGCTTTTCCTTCCATAACAGGCAGAGCAGCTTCAGGTCCTATATTTCCAAGTCCCAGCACAGCTGATCCATCTGAGACGATCGCCACTGCATTCCAGCGATTCGTGTAGTTGAAAACTTCATCAGGCTTTTTATGAATCAATCTGGATACATCTGCAACACCCGGTGTGTAGGCAAGGGCAAGCATCTTCTGATTATTAACCGGTACCCTGCTCTTGACTTCAAGCTTTCCTCTGAACTTTTTATGCAACTCTAATGCTTCGTTATTCATTTCAATCCCTCCATCAAATCAATTCGGCAATCTTTACCGAACGATTTTCCTTAGCTGAAATGTCAGCAGCTCTGGCAACGAGGATTGAATAGTATCCAGCCTCTACGCCAGCAGAAACGTCCTTATCTTCAAGAACGGATTCAACAAAAGCCCGAATTTCGTTGGCAAAAGACTGCATGTAGCGTTGAGGAAAGTAGTACAAAGGCTTATCGCTACAAACCGCAGCTTCTGTGCTCACAATGACGTTGGTTTCTCTATCGTTCTCGGCCCGTGCGCTACCTTTCGAACCAAATACTTCTACTCTTTGGTCGTATCCATAGGTGGTTTTTCTACTGACATCAATCGCACAAATCGCACCGTTTTCCATCTTCAATATGGCATAGGCGGTATCGAAATCTCCCGCTTCGCCTATTCTGGGGTCAAGGAGTACACTGCCACCAGCGTAAACTTCGACTACTTCTGACCCCGTTAAAAACCTTGCAGTGTCAAACTCATGGATCATGAAATCGAAGAAGATGCCACCGGATTTCTTCACGAATTCTATATCGGGCAGGTGGGGATCTCTTGAAGTCGTTCTGATCAAATGAATTTCACCGAGTTCGCCAGAATCTATAAAGTCTTTGACCTTTCTGAAGTTATGATCAAAGCGCCTATTAAAGGCAATCTGGATTTTAACGCCGGTGTCTTTTAGGTTTTTATAAAGCTCTCTGGCCGTTTCTAGATTATGTGCAAGGGGCTTTTCCATAAAAACATGTTTTTTTGCTTTAACAGCCGCTTTTAACATTTCACCATGTAATGTAGTTGGAGATGCGATAACCACGGCGTCTATCTCAGGATCTTCTAAAACATCCTGCCAATTGGCCGTGATTTCGAAGTCGCCCAAACGTTCAGCCCAATTCTTTGTTTCATCAACCCGCGGATCTGCCAGTGTTTTGACCTTGGCTTCCGGCACGTGCTGAATGAGGTTAGTTGTGTGAATCCTTCCCAATCTTCCC
>NZ_CEYIHJ010000102.1:0-6793 GCF_982836095.1 Kosmotoga sp. | reverse complement strand
TATATCATATACTAATAAGTTGTATATGATATACTAGTATATGGGGTGGATTATGATGATGTTGCCAAAAGAATTTAAGACCCATTTGATTGAAACATCAATATCGATATTATGGGACCAGTGGAAGAATCTGGGAGCCTGGATTGAATCAGGAGAGAAGTTTAAATTCTATTCTGATCCTGAGGCTTCTGTATTTTTTTCGAAGTATTTTGCAATACATGAAAAGCGCCTTGGAAAGATCATTGAAGAATGGATTGCGGTAAATAGACAACACTTAAATGTGACCCGCTTGAAAGGGATCTCAAAGATGTTTTTCAATAAATGTGGAATCTCAGTTCCGATTGAATTCAAAACGCAAATTCCAGGAAAATCAAAGTTTGTAAGCACACTTGATGTGCTTCAACCCGAAAACCTCTTGCCAAGATTGAGATTTCTCTTCGGCTGCTCTACAAAAGCTGAGGTTATCTATCATCTGTTAACAAAGGGAAGTTCAAACTCAAATCAAATCGCAAAGGAAAGATTTCTAAACCAGAAAGCGGTTCTTATAGAGCTTGAAAAACTTTCGAGAGCGGGATTTCTGATTGAAAAAAGGACAGGAAGAGAAAGGAATTTCAGTATTTCTTCGGATTTTGCCAGAGTCCTGCCCAAACCGCTTTTTTTTAACACTGTTCCATGGGTTCTTCTTACAGCAGCATTTTTGCTTATAAAATGTTTGAAAGATGATTATTTGGAGGACGAATACCTCATTTATTCAGCTTTTAACGATTTCAAAAAAGAAATAACTTCCATGCTTTTCAAGTCGATGCTTTGCGAAATTCAACTAAATTCAAGAACAGCCGAAGAATTTTACTCCAGCGTGGTTGATTATTGGAAATGCCTTACCAAAAAAATAGTCTCAGTTAAATAGACACTTCAATTCAATCCCTTGGCGCTTTAAGAACCAGAACTTTCAAGGGCGTATCACCTGTATTTTCTATACCGTGGGGAATGTCCTTTGGACCTTCAATGAGCTCGTATTTTGTCAGTTCAACTCGCTCATCACCCACAGTAAAGCTGCCCTTTCCCTCAAGAACGAACATGAAGATATCAACCGTAACCACATGTGATGGCAATGTGTAACCGGGTTCAATGGTTATGACATTTGCTTGTGCCGCTTCCTTGTCGTAAATTCTTTTTGCCTTTATTCCTTCTTTCTGGAAAATTATTGGTAATTCATCCATATTGACCTTTTTCATTTCAAAACCCCCTTGAATTCAATTTGCATCTATCATCTTATATCAAAGTATCCACTGATTTCGGTAACTAATGTTACACACAATATCTTTTTATTGAAATCTAATCAGGCATGAAATGATAAAATCTTTACAAGATCACTCAGGAGGTGCTTATGTCAAAGAAGAAAACACAGCTGGAGGCTTTAAGAAAAGACCTTGCCTTTCTGATGGACGATGTTAGTTACAAGCTTGAAGACGCCATTCTCAGGCTCGGAGACCTTATAGAAAAAGAGGATGAGTTTTCTATAAGCCTTTTGAAGAGCATCAAGAGAATGCCTAAAAAGCGCAGGGAACTCGCGGTAAAATACATACAGGCTATCGACTTGCACGATAAGGAGTTCATTAAAGCGGTAGAAAATAGCTGGGGACTTGATGAAGAGGATTTTGATGATTCTTTGGAATGGCTTTTAAAACAGGAATTGAAACCATCAGATAAAGACAAATAATCTACTTTCACGAATCCCCAAATTTCGGGAGGTGCACGCCATGGATTACAAGAAAGAACCCGTTTTTAAGAGAATAAAAGCTCACAGAAGCTCAGTAGAAGGAATTGCTGTGGATAGTAAAAGAAAGGTTTTCTTTACCTGTTCCTATGACCACACTATAAAAATGTGGGATTTTGAAGGAAATTTGTTAAAGAGCGTCGATTTTCTTTCCGAGACTGGAAAACCAGAAGCAGTCACTGCAATCGCTTTGTCACCTAAGGGGGATTTCCTTGCAGTCGGTTCTAACGCCGATTTAGTCGTTTATTCTCTACCCGAGTTGCAACCCATTTCAAGAAAATATTTCATGAATATCGGTCTTAAAACGCCGATGCCTGCTGTTATAGCTGAAGTTTCTTCAATAGCCATTTCACCAGATTCAACAAAGCTCATCGTGGGCATAGATAACGGAACAATCAAAATTTTCGAATTCCCTGGATTGGAATATGTTAATACATTTCATCAACAAACTTTTGGACTTGGCATTCATCTGGCCTTTTGGAACTCAACAACGTTTTTCTCAGCGGCTGAATCGGTAAATAAGTGGAACATTCATAATTTAGATTCTGTAAGACCTGAATTTCTCGAACTCCCATATGATTTCAAAGCCCGTGAGATAACTGTAGATCACGCTAAAGACTTGCTATACGCGGCGGGAAGCGGTGAAAGAAATAATATTAAGGCTTATTCATTGCATGATTTAAAACTTCAAAGCTCAATTCCAGAATCACAAACCGTGACAACTTTCAGAGTGTCTCCGGAAGGAATCGGATTCGCTGGCACAAAAAACAGAGATAGCGGAGATAGTTTGAAACTCTGGGATATGGAAAAAGGAGAATTATTAAAGACATTGAATTGCCCTCTTCCAAACCTCAACTCTTTGGAAATAGCATCAGAAGAGGGCCTTTTGATTTCCACCCACGAAAACGGTTCGGTTATACTTTGGAAATTCTAAATTCATTTACTCCGACAAGGCCGACAGGACCGTCAAATTCCGGACAGCTCCGACAGCGTTTCAAATAAGGCTTACAAAGATTTTTGCTTTGCCAGAGATGCGATACATTCCTTCGCGCTCGAGTATTAGACCAGAAGAAATTAACCTATCGAGGGTTGAATAGGCTGTTGTCCTTTTGATACCGCTGTTTTGGAATAGCTCAAGAATTTCTTCTTTTGAGCCTATGAAATCTGTGCATAATTTCAATGCTTTTTTCTGGATTTCCGTAAGAATAAGGCTTCCCATATATTCACGAACGATTTTCTTTATAGTGGTTTTGCATTTGCTTTCATCAACATATTTTTCTGAGAGGTTTTCAAAGGCGACTTTTTGCGCTATCCATAAGGCGTCACGAGGGTTGCCATCGGCAAAGGATACTATCTGAACAAGCGCATTTTTCTTAAACCAGCCGTTCATACCTTTGAGTCTTCTTAATAACAGTTCCAGAATATCTGAGTCTGACATTTCATACAGAAAAATTACATCCTTGATTATATTCTCAAGATTTCCGGATTCGTTCCATTTCATTCTATCCTGCTTATATTCTCTGTAAATGGAATATGGGAGAGAAAATATTGTAACCATACTTTCCTGTTGAAGCTCAAATTTCAATGAATCGAGAACGTTCAAAACATCTTGTTTTGATTCCTTGTCAAGCTCGTCTATCAAAAGCGCTATTTTTCCGTATTCTTCGATGGAGGTTTTCAACAGTCTGTGGAGCTTTTCATGAGCCGCAAAGACATTGAATCTTGGGAGTTGAGTCTTCTCATACTTAGCATCTCCCTTTGCAATCATTGATACTCCAAGAGTAGCCCCCTTGATAACCGCCACTTCTTCAATTATCCAATTCAGGACTTCTTTGGCGAGATTTTTTATAGCGTGGTTTTCAACTCTGCTCAAGTTCAAGGAAATTGTGTATAAAAGGTCGTAAAGAATAGATTCTTTGTTTTCACGGTGTATCAGGGAAATCCGTATTTTCTTTATTTCTTCAGAGTCGATCATATTCAGTATCGTGGTTTTCCCAACCCCGGTTTCCCCACAAAGGCCAAATATGCCAAAGGGGTGGTAACGAGTGAGCATGTTCAACTTCGATATTTCATTTTCTCTATCAACCAGATAGTTTTGTTCTTTCTTTTGAAGCGGTTTGTCGGCAAGGGCTTTAATGATTTTTTCGGCTTCCATGTAATCACCTCATCTTATTATATCACTCCGACAAGGCCGACAGGACCGTCAAATTCTGGACAGCTCCGACAGTGCATGAAGAATGCTTTTTGGCTCTCGGTTCTTTGTTCTCACCACTTTGTCAATATTCTGTGGAAGAGTTGTGCGTATATTCTTGCCATCATTACCAAATCATCTACAAGAACTCTTTCATCCGGTTGATGCTCTGTCTCTTCCCTGCCAGGGAATAAAGGGCCAAAAGCAACAGCGTTGGGCACAGCTCTGGCATAAGTCCCACCACCTATGGTGTGGAGCTGGGCTTTTTCTCCGGTAACTTTCTCATATACATTGACGAGTAGCTTCACTAGCTCGCTGTCGGGAGATACATAAAGTGGATCATGATGATGTTCCCGCTCTATTTTCAGCCCTCCCAACGCTTCTTCAATCTGTGCTTTTATACGTTTCTCGTTGAAAAAAACCGGATATCTGATATTTATGACGCCTTCGATTTTTTCTCCGTCGTATCTCAATGTACCGAAATTTACGCTAAGCGGTCCTGTTATTTTATCCCGGCCTGCTATTCCCAGGGAATTTCCATCTGTTTCATAGCCTATTTTTGAAGAAACTTTTTCAACAAACTCTTGAAGTCCGGTTTTTGAAAGCTCCAAATTCGAAAGGAAATCCAGCAGCGCTGAAATGGCATTTACCCCGGCTTCAGGCTTTGATCCATGTGCTGAAACACCTTTTACATGAATTGCTAATGCATCGGCACCTTTTTCCCAGCTGATCGTTGCTTTGTTTTTGGGCTTGAAGATTTCGAGCAGTGCCAGTAATTTATCGAGATCGCCCTTCATCACTACCCTGGCATCAGCTGCGACCATATTTGAGGCTTCGCCACCTTCAAGTTCAACGATTTCAAAGCCCTCTTTATTCTCTCCCGCTTCTTTAGAAAATCTGTAATTCACAATACCTTTTTCAGCGTATATGAGTGTAAAGGCAGCATCGGGTGTCACAGACATTTCCGGGATTTCTTCTTTTTGAAGGTAATAATTTATACCACCCCAGCCTGATTCTTCGTTCGTTCCGAATATTATTCTAATCCTGTTTCCGGGCTCAATGCCCGCATCCTTTATTGCTTTCAGGGCATACAGTGCAGCTATGGTAGGGCCTTTGTCATCAATGGCCCCTCTCCCATATATATATCCATTCTTAACAATGCCCCCATATGGTTCTACACTCCAGCCTGTTCCTTCGGGAACCACGTCAAGGTGTCCCAGGACACCGAAAAGCCTGCCGGTGTTTCCATATTGCACATGCCCGGCATAGTTGTCCACATTTTTAACTTCAAATCCGAGCTCTTTTCCAAGTTCAAGGGCCTTTTCCAGAGCTTTTCTCACTTCCACCCCAAAGGGAGCTCCTTCTTCGGGCTCACCCTGTACGGAAGGTATCTTTATCAGTTCCGAAATTGCATTAACCATCTCGTCTTTTAGGGCGAGAACGGCAGCATCCACTTTTTTGTTCATTAAAACACCCCCAGGTATTGTATTATTTCAGCAATTCCCTTACCTTTTGTGATTCACCTCTATGGCAAAGCAATGTGCCTTCAGAAGTGGCCACAAAAATAATATCTTCTACTGAACTAATTCTAACACTCTTTTCTGTCATATTGAAAAGCAGAGAATTTTTCACCTCATGCAACACAAATTTACCCTTGACGGCATTTCCGTTGGCATCTTTCTCTTCGAGATCATAGACAGAATCCCAGCTCCCAACATCGTTCCAGTAAAAATTCCCGGGAATAACCAACGTGTTATCTGCCCTTTCCATAATCCCGTAATCGATGGAGATCGATGGGAAGGTTTCATAAACCTCTTTAACGGTTTTTTCTCCACGTTGCACCCTTTCCAGGCCGCTATGCACTTCTGGAAGATATTTTTCAAGAGCCCTTTGAAATACTTCCTTTCGCCAGATGAACATGCCGGAATTCCAATAATAGTTACCCGACCTGAGGTATTTCTGCGCTTTTTCAAAGATTGGTTTTTCGTGGAACTTTCTTACGCGAAAACTGTTCCGCTCTATTGAAAAAACCTCTCCGCGCTCGATATAACCATAACCGGTATGAGGGCTTGTTGGAGTAATGCCAATGGTAACAAGAACATCATTAACTTGAGCCTCACAAATTGCATCTCTAATAACCTTTTGAAAGGACTCCAGATCTCGAATGATATGATCCGATGGAAGTACAACCATTACATCTTGAGGGTTAAAGTACATGCTTCCCAGTGCAATGGCAGGAGCAGTATTTCTGCCAAAGGGTTCAACGAGTAAGTTTTTCATATCGATATCTTTAATCATTAGATTAAATATATCTCTCTGTTCGGAAGTTGTAATTATATATACCACATCAACAAGCCCCTTGAGCCTTTCAATGGTTTGGACTATAAGTGGCATGGAATCACCAAAAGCGTGAAATTGCTTCGGCTTTTTTTTCGTGCTTAAAGGCCAGAGTCTTTCTCCGATACCTCCGGCCATTATGAGCGCTTTTACCACTAAACACACCCCCAAAATGAAGATTCTCATTTTACATTTTACTTCAATTTGTAGTAAAATTTTCAATGTAAGGTGGGTGATCACTTGAAAAGAATTCATTTTATCAACGTCATATTGATTATGATTTCTGCACTTTTGGCAATAGGGCTTATCAGTAAATTAGAAGAATTCACCTTTCCCGTCAGAATTCTTCCATTGCTGGTATTCTTTGTATTGACAGATCTTGTACCCATCAGGGCAAAACAGCTGCGCTTGATTACCAACTTCGCTGGAATGGTCCCGTTACTGATATTTTGGGATCCACATTTAGCACCTTTCGCTGTTTTCCTCAC
>NZ_CEYIHJ010000101.1:0-6839 GCF_982836095.1 Kosmotoga sp. | reverse complement strand
AAATCGGCTGAGATTCCTTCTTATTCCTTATTATCAAAGTTGCAAATCTACTATATGTTGTGCTAATATATTAAACGTTATCAATTTATAGGTGCTATGGGGGTGTAAAGATGCTGAAAGTTAGGAAAAGAAATGGTACACTTACTGATTTCAACCTTTCAAAGATCAATGTAGCAATTACGAAAGCTTTCGAAGCGACATCGACTTCTTATACGGAGGACATCATCGAGAGGATTAGTTTAAGGGTTTTCTCCGATTTTCAGGAAAAGGTGATAGAGAACGTCATTGATATTGAAGATATACAGGATTCTGTTGAAAAGGTTCTTGAAGATCTCGGCTTCAACAAAGTAGCAAAGTCTTATATACTTTATAGAAAGCATCGTGAAAAGCTCCGAAACCTGAAAACTTCGATGTTGAATTTTTCCGCCACGGTTAATGATTACCTCAACCAGAAAGACTGGCGCGTGAATGAAAATAGTACGGTAACCTATTCTATAGGTGGACTTATTTTGCACAACAGTGGTACGGTAACAGCCAATTACTGGCTGAACGAAATATACGATCCGCAGATAGCAGATGCTCATAGAGAAGGGGATTTGCATATCCACGACCTTTCTATGCTCTCTGGATATTGTGCGGGCTGGAGCCTTCAGCAGCTTATAGAAGAGGGACTCGGTGGAGTGCCGGGAAAAGTATCTTCGAAACCCGCAAGACATCTTTCAACACTGGCAAACCAGATGGTAAATTTCCTTGGAATACTTCAAAACGAATGGGCGGGAGCTCAAGCCTTCAGCTCCTTTGATACGTATCTCGCTCCTTTTGTGAAAATTGATAACCTCTCATACAAAGAAGTCAAGCAATATATACAATCCTTCATATTTGGTGTTAATACCCCAAGCCGATGGGGAACACAATCGCCTTTTTCAAATATCACCCTTGATTGGACTGTTCCCAAACGTTTGAAAGATAAACCTGCAATAGTTGGTGGTGAAGAGCAGGATTTCACCTATGGCGATTGCCAGAAAGAGATGGACATGGTAAACAAGGCATTTCTCGAGATAATGATGGAAGGCGATGCCAATGGAAGAGGATTTCAATATCCTATTCCCACTTATAACATTACAAAGGACTTCGACTGGGAAAATCCCAATGTAGAGTTGCTTTTTACGATAACAAGCAAATACGGAACGCCGTATTTCCAGAATTTTATAAATTCTGACCTCAATCCTGATGATGTGCGCTCGATGTGTTGCCGCTTGCAGCTGAACAAGAAAGAACTTCGTAGAAGAGGTGGAGGGCTTTTTGGATCCGACGAATTCACCGGTTCCATAGGGGTAGTAACAATCAATTTGCCAAGAATTGCGTATTTGAGCAGCAATGAAAGGGAATTTTTCAAAAAACTTACGGGAATGATGGACCTTGCAAGTAGAAGCCTTGAAATAAAGCGCGAAGTGGTTGAAAAGCTCAATGACGCAGGCCTTTATCCTTACACAAAGCGCTACCTGAAAAACTTTGACAACCATTTTTCCACCATCGGTCTTGTTGGTATGAATGAAACTTGCTTGAATGCCAGATGGATTAAAAAACCCATATATGAAGAAGAAGCAAGAAATTTTGCGTTAAGGGTACTCGATTTCATGAGAAATAGGATAGCCGAATATCAAGAAAGTACAGGGAACCTATATAACTTAGAAGCGACTCCAGCTGAATCCACCTCTTACAGGCTCGCTAAAATAGATAAAGAGAAATTCCCGAACATAATCACAGCCGGCACTGATGTGCCATATTACACCAATTCTACCCATTTGCCGGTAAATTATGAGGTAGATGTTTTTACAGCGCTGGATTTGCAGGAAGAGCTTCAAATAAAGTATACTGGAGGTACTGTGTTCCACGCTTTCCTTGGTGAAAGCATAACCGATTGGGAGGTCACCAGAGAGCTTGTAAAAAAGATCTCTGAGAACTACAGGATTCCATATTTCACCATTTCTCCGACATATTCGATTTGCCCTACCCATGGGTATATCAGGGGGGAAGTTTACCGTTGCCCGAAATGTGGGAAAGAGACTGAGGTGTATTCGAGAATTACCGGATATTACAGGCCCGTACAGCACTGGAACAAGGGGAAAAAAGAAGAATTCAAAAACAGAAAAACTTTCAATGTTTTCAGGAGGGAAGTGAATGAATTTCGCAGGATGGCGCGAAGTGAGCATGGTGGATTACCCGGGAAAGATAGCGCTGACACTGTTTACCTCAGGTTGTAATTTTGACTGTCCTTATTGCCACAACGCGGAGTTGAAGAAGAAAGTAGAACATACCTTAAAAGAGGATACGGTTTTTGACTTCATCGATTACAGGAGGAGGGTTTACGATGCCATTGTTGTCACAGGAGGAGAACCCTCCCTTTACAGCAGCGAGCTCATTGATTTTTTGATGAGATTGAGAGAAAGTTTTCCTGAGAAACTGCTTAAAGTTGATACAAACGGCAGCAATCCGGATTTCATTGACAGACTTTACGGCGTTGTGGAGTTTGTGGCTCTGGATATAAAAGCCCTGGATTACTCCTCTTTTTCAAATACGAGTTTTTATACCATACTTGAAAGTCTTGAAGCTGTGAAGCATTTTTTGGATTATGAGATCAGGCTTACTATGTATCCACCTTTTATCAAAGAGGAAGACTTTCCGAAGTACATCAAACTCTTAGAAGGAGTTAAAAGAGTAGCAGTGCAGCAATACAGGCCAGTAGATTCTGTACAGCCTTATGATATGAGTGTTTTGGAACGTTTTGTGAAAATGCTGAAGCCCCATGTGCAACAGGCGTATATCAAGTTTTAATAAAAGGAGTGAGTTAATGAATCTCAAAATACCCAGCGCGGGAAAGGCGTCTTTTTCGACTGCGGAAGAAGCTATTGAAATATGTACAGGAGATTTGAGTTTTAGGTATCGTTTAGAGAGATCAAAAGGGACTACATTGATTTTTACAACGATCAAGAACCTTTCAGATGAGACAAAAAAATTAGGGAGTTTTAAAATAGCAGAACTGCTGGAAGTAGAAGGACCCTTGTATCTGAATAACTGGCAATCGTGGCTGCCATACAAGCGCTTTGAAAGCACGCCTGACCTTTCCGGTTTCGCAAGATTCACACAGTCCAATGAGATTTCCTTGCTGACAGCTTCACCTATCCCTGAACTCCTGATGCGGGGGATAATGCCGAGTGACTATTTCATTGCTGCTGAGCATTTCCTAATTGGGGCATTATCATCAAAGGTATCTCATCCTTATTTCCTCTGGGATGACAAAGAAAAAACCGTTAGTGCGTACGTGGAATTCTTTGGTAAACCCTTAGTTCCAGGGGAAGAACTGGAAATCGAGCCCTTTGCTTTTTTTGAGGGCAAATATAATGAAAATGTCGAAACCTATGCTTTAAAAGTTTCGGAATACAACAATGTGACTTTTAAGACATTTGAGGGCATTGGATGGTGCAGCTGGTACCACTACTTTACCGAAATAGATTTTCAGGAACTACGTAAAAACATTTCATTGTTGAAAGAGCGTAAAGAAAAAGAGGGGATACCTTATACACTCGTCCAGCTGGATGACGGTTATCAAAGGGATATCGGTGACTGGACAGAGACAAACGAAAAATTCCCTTCCTTGAAAGAAATCGCGGAGGCGATTAAGGGAAGTGGATTTGATGCGGGAATTTGGCTCGCCCCTTTCAGCGCATCTGAGACTTCTAATCTCTTTCAAAAGCATCCTGATTGGTTTGTCAAAGATCCAACTGGCAAGCCAAAGATTGTCTATCGAAATTGGAATAAGAACATTTATGGATTGGACTTAACACATCCTGAAGCGGTGACTTTTTTGAAAGAGACATTTGAAAAGCTGAGAAACGCAGGATTTAACTATTTCAAAATAGATTTTCTTTTTGCAGGTTTGGTCCCCGGCATCAGACATGATATGAACGCGACGCCTGTGGAAGCTTATTGCAAGGGAATGGAATCTATCAGAGTTGCTGTTGGTGAGGAGTCCTTCATTCTTGGGTGCGGCGCACCTTTGTTGCCCAGCACGGGCTATGTCGATGGAATGAGAATTGGCACTGACACGGACCCGGAATGGAAAGGGCAATTGCCAGATATTGGTTTTCCAAGCGCAAAATATGCGATCAGAAACCCGCTGACACGCTACTTCATGAATAAGAGCTTGTGGCATAACGATCCCGATACAATGATCCTTAGACATACCGCTCAGCTTTCGAATAATGAAAAAGAGCTATATGCAGTAGTATGCGGACTACTGGATAACATGCTCCTTCAAAGTGATGACATGGCTCAGATTGATCAAGCAGGTGTACGGCTTTTGAAGGAAACAGCTTTGTTATCCGGAGGTCGTCCAAGAGTTTATCAAATAGACGATGAAAACTTCGTGATAGCGGTAAAAGGCGGAATACATTTTAACAGCATTGGAGTCGTGAATCTCGGAGATTCTGTCAGCAAAATGGAAATTCCCGAAGATGCGCTGAATTGGTCAGGTGTCAAACTCGAGGAAACTAACATCGAAATACAACCTCATTCTGTAGTATTGTTTAAAATGCCCTCAAGCACTGTTGAATTGAAGAAAACAATCAGATACAAAGACGATGGCAGACAGGTAAATTACTACGAAGAAAACTAATGCAACTTTGTTTTTTATGAATAACTGCTCTTGCTAACAAGAGCAGTTATCTTTTTTTCTCACCTATATGAATTGATCCAATTTCGATAATTTCGCTGATATGCTCATCACAGATAGAATATCTTATAAACTTTCCTTCGCGTTTTGACTTAACCAATCCGTGGTGCTTCAATGTTCTCAATTGATGCGAACATGCGGATTGGTTTAAACCTACCAATTCAGAGATTTTCTTAACACATTTTTCTCCGTCCATGAGGACATGTAAAATCTTTAATCTCGTTGGATCCACAAAAACAGAAAAAAAGTCTGCAAGTTCCTGGTAATACCGGTGCTCAGTATCAAAGTCAGGAGTAACCCTTTTGGATGGAATAGTATCAGCTCCTTTTTAGTGGAATAAACAAAAAGATTGATTGTTAGAAATTATAGCATTTATATGCTCATATGCTCATGAAAATCAGTAAACAACTTAGAAATTGTTTGGGTGAAATGAGTATCCGTAAAGGGATATTTTTTGTGAATTGTTGACAAATAAAATCAAGTAAGTTGAATAAAACCGGGCAAATTGGAAAAAAGCAATGAGTAAAATGCTGACATTAAAAATCAATGTCTATTTATAGTTGCAATATTGCGCAACATATGATACTATTCCTTGTGAACTTTTCTTGAGGAGGAATTGTATGCTGTCCGAAACAAAGAAAGAACTTCAGAAATTCATCCTCTTGGTCATTGCTTTTCTTGTTATTTACTTTCTACCTTTTAATTCTTCAATTGTTGGGGAAGCAATTCTGAGTGGGTTTATAATGCTTGGCTCTTATGCTCGAGAACACGTTCTTCTCTGTCTTGTGCCGGCTTTTTTTATAGCAGGCACGATAAGTGTTTTTATAAAGAGCGATTTAATATTGAAACTTCTGGGGCCGAAGGCGAAAAAGTACATCGCATATCCAGTTGCCGCTACATCAGGTAGTGTGCTTGCGGTTTGCTCCTGTACTATACTCCCACTTTTTGGTGGCATATACAAGCGCGGAGCAGGAATCGGGCCTGCGATGGCTTTCCTTTTCACGGGACCTGCAATAAACATTACAGCGATATTTCTCACTGGTGAGGTTCTCGGTTGGGAGCTTTCACTTATCAGAATAGTTGCAACGGTTACCTCTGCTATTTTTATAGGGCTGATAATGCAGGGAATATTCAAAGAAAAAGGCCATGGTGGTTTTATGTTTTCAGAAAACGATCCGGAAATTAATTCGTCAAAAGTGGCTGTATTCCTGGGGCTTCAATTCATTTTTCTCATAACCGGAGCATTACACATAAATCCAATAATTAAATTTGCCATCATGTTTATTTCCTTCTTTGCCACACTCTTTCTCGCTTTGAGCTTTAAGAAAGAATATACAAGATCCTGGATCAGAGAAACCTGGGATTTTACCAAGAAGATATTGCCCTTTCTCTTTATTGGTGTTTTCGCAGCAGGGGTTATATCAAAGGCTCTTCCCGAAGAAATAGTAAACGCTCTTCTTGGAGGGAACAGGATTTTTTCAAACTTCTTTGCTTCTGTATTTGGTGCTCTCATGTACTTCGCTACCCTTACAGAAGTTCCAATAATCCAGTCTCTCATGTCCCTTGGTATGGGTAAAGGCCCAGCTCTTGCACTCTTTATGGCGGGTTATACACTGAGTTTACCTAACATGATTGTATTAACCAAACTTCTAGGGAAAAAGAAAGCCTTTACCTACTTTACCCTGGTAATAAGCTTTGCAACGATGTGGGGATATATATACGGTAACTTATCTTAATCTTAAAAGGAGGATTTGAAAATGAAAGTTCAGATCTTTGGAGCAGGCTGCCCAAGGTGTAAACAAACCGAGAAGATTTTTAAGATCGCTGCCGAAGAGCTTGGAGTTGAAGCAGAATTTGAAAAGGTTACAGACCTTATGGCTATGATGGAAATGGGAATTGCTTCTACCCCTGCAGTTGGAATTGATGGAAAAATCGTGCTCTCAGGGAAAATCCCCACACTGGAAGAAGCCAAAAGACTAATCAAAGAAAATCGGGTATAGAGTACTAAGAATTGGGTCTGGGGTCTAGTTGTTAGGGTTTAGTAAAAACCAGACCCTAGACCTGTGTTGCTAAAACGCGCTATGAATTGCTAACGCAATTGCTCTGA
>NZ_CEYIHJ010000100.1:0-6843 GCF_982836095.1 Kosmotoga sp. | reverse complement strand
CACAGGCTGTACTATCGGTTATCCGTGAAGGATTCACCGAATACTTAAATCAGTCAAAGATCATCAGATCCATAAGCGTATACAGAATAACATATAATGCTAAATATTAATTTACTGCTCTAAAGGAGGAGATTGTGTGAAAGACGTAATAGAGAAGTACGCCCATAATATTGAATTCATCGATCTAAAAGTAGTGGATGTTCAGGGCCGTTTGAGGCATGTCACACTACCGGGGAACCGTCTTGATGATAGCCTTTTCAGAGAAGGCGTTGGTTTTGATGCCTCTAACTTTGGCTTTGCCTCTGTTGAATCCAGCGATATGATAATGATCCCTGATCCTGATACTGCTTTCATTGACCCCTTTTATGATGAAAAAACCCTGTCGTTTTTCTGTGATGTCTTTTTAGTGGATACTCTTGAACCTTTCGACCAATACCCAAGGAATGTGTTGAGGAATGCAGTAAACAAACTCGAAGAAATCGGTGCAAAAAACGCGATGATGGCTCCGGAATTAGAATTCCATCTATTTGAATCATTTGGTTATGGTACTGATACAAGCGGTTCATTTTATAGAGTTGATGTTTCGGAAGGCTTTTGGAACAGTCAGGTGCTTTCCAATCAATATGTGGTAGATAGAAAACGTGGCTATCATCGAACCCCACCAGTTGATGCCTATTCCGGTTTTCGAAATGAAGTGGTAAAAGCCTTGTTGAAAATTGGAATCCCGGTGAAATACCATCATCATGAGGTCAGCTCGGCACAACATGAAATAGAGCTGTTCTTCCAAAACGCGTTGAAAGCAGCTGATTCTATTATCCTCACCAAATACATTATCCAGAACATCGCAACAAGACATGGCTTGGCCGCTACTTTCATGCCTAAACCTCTCTATAACGAAGCCGGGAATGGGTTACATGTGCATCAATTTCTGGTCAATGAAAATAATAGCAATCTCTTTTCGGGAAAGGGATACAGCGGCTTAAGTCAAATTGCCCTTCAATACATAGCCGGAATACTTTATCACAGTCTTTCTGGTTCTTTGTTAGCTTTTACCAATCCTTCTACCAATTCCTTTAAAAGGCTTGTTCCGGGATTTGAGGCTCCAGTTTGTGCCGCTTTTGCGAAGGCTAACAGAAGCGCTGCGATAAGGATACCGGGTTATGTTAAAAAACCCGAAAAAGTTCGCATAGAATTCAGGACAATGGATGCTACCTGCAACCCTTATTATTCACTTGCGGCAATTTTAATGGCTGGTATTGACGGTATAAAGAGGGAGTTCGATCCCGTAAAAATGGGTTTTGGTCCTCTTGAGGAAAATATCTACAAAATGGCTGATGATGAAAGGGAAAAAATCAGATTCTTTCCCACGAGCTTGTTTTCAGTTCTTGAAGCTCTGACTCAGGATAACGAATATCTAAATGAAGTGTTTAGCCAAAATTTGATTTTAAACTGGTATACTCTTAAGCAAAGGGAAACGGAATACGTGAATAGTGTTCCTTCACCTGCAGAGTATCAATTGTATTTCGATCTGTGATAGGCGAAGCCGCAAATATTACTTGACATATCCCCGTCGTGATGGTAAATTTTATTAGCGGGCCGAGGTGGTGGAATTGGCAGACGCGGCGGACTCAAAATCCGCTGGGGTTGATAGCCCCGTGCGGGTTCGACTCCCGCCCTCGGCACCAGAGGAAGGCTTTGCCTTCCTCTTTATTTTATGGAGGTGCGGCTCTTGAAATTCCTTGGCTTTGAAATTTCTGAACTCGATATCGTGAACAATGCAGAAAAACTGTTAGCTGGTATTAAAGCCGGACAACGCTTTTTTGTGTTGACAATAAACAGTCTAATTGTTTATGAAATATTTCAAAAACCCGAATATGCAAAGGCAGTAGAGAAAGTCAACTATGTAGTCCCTGATGGTATCGGGGTTATAAAGGCCATACAACTGTTCAAGAAAAGGCAGCTGCAACGTGTACCAGGTATTGAACTGATGCTCAAACTATGTGAATATGCCGAACGCGATGGCTTAGAGGTTTTTTTGCTGGGCTCAAAAGAGGATATTGTTAAGCAAACAGCAATAAACTTGTCCAAAAAATTTCCATTATTGAAAATTGTTGGGACTCATCATGGCTTTTTTACAGAAGATGAAAATGATAGAATTGTATCGATAATCAATCAAACGAATGCCAAGCTTCTTTTTGTAGCCATGGGTGTTCCGAAACAGGAAATATGGATATCGAAAAATTACGATTCTTTAAAACCATTGCTTGCCATGGGAGTTGGAGGATCCTTTGATGTTATTGCAAATAGAATTAAAAGAGCTCCCAAATGGATGCAAAAGGCAGGACTGGAGTGGCTTTATAGGATAATCAAGGAACCCCGAAAGCGGCTTAAAATTATACCCAGATTGTTTAAGTCAGTGATTTACTTAGTACGATATATTTCCTCTAAAGAAAGGGGTGATTGTTCATGATAATCAAAAATGTTTCGATATTCACAAATGATCCTGAAAACTACTTCATTCCAAGGGGGTTTGTTGAAATACGTGGCAGGGTCATTAGAAATGTCGGAAGGATGAATGAATATACTGCTACTGATGACGAGGAATTAGATGCACCGGATGCAATCATTGTACCTGGTTTGGTAAATGCACATATTAGCCTGTACAATTTCATTCACAATCTTGTTTATCAAAATAACGCGAACAATATCGTGGGTTCTAATTATTTTGTGAACTTAATAAACTTTTTCAAAAAATTCGATCAAAAAGGCCTGAGCAAGTATTCAATTGAAATGGGGGCTCTTTTAGCTCAATTGAATGGGATCACGACGATATTCGGTCCGATTTTTGATTCGGAAGCTTTAAATCCAGATATAATTCGAGAAATCGCTGAAAAATACCATATCAGGTTGGTAACAGGCCCTGTTGTTTTCAAAGAAAATATCGATGCGATAGTTAGCAAATGGATTGATGCAAGTAAGACAGATTATTATTATCCAGTTGTGTATATTACCGAACTTGCTGAATACAGCGAGGAAGAGTTGAAAAAGCTTACAAGCTTTATAGCTTCTGGCATAGATGTCATACTTGTTGTCTTTGACATGCATTCTGATGACACACGATGTTTATCACTATATGGAGAGCACCTGATAGACAGATTATTGAAAAGTGGTTTAATGATACCTCATTCCGGTATTGCTTATGCGGGTAATATGAGAGAAACCGACATGGATGTAATTGCCAGCAAACAAATGTTCGTGATCAAGTCTTTGAGAACGGAGCTTTTTGCTGGAACTTTCAAATCAAATATTGCCGATTTCCTTGGACGCGGAATGAACGTTTGCATAGGCTCAGGATTATTGGATGCTGATTTGCTTGGGGAAGGACGCGGTCTAATTCTTTCAGAACGGCACTTTAGGGGCTTTGATATAAAAGTCATCGATTATGAACTCAAGAAAACTCTTTTTGAGAACAACTATAAACTCGCTGAGAAATTTTTCAAAAGAGGCTTTGGGAAAATAAAAGCTGGATACGAAGCTGATTTTATGTTGGCAAAGCCAAGAAATCCATTTAGCACTATAAGAAAAGAGTTGAAATCGCTTTCAGAATTTATATCTGATTTATCCAAAAACTATTATGTTTGTGATGTCTGGACCTCAGGTGAAAGAATAATAAAATCTTGCAATCATACAAGGATGACACCAGAAGATGTAAATGAAATACGCGAAAGATTGAACAGTTTGGAATGATTTTCAGTAACTATAATTAGTCGAGATCTTCATGCCTTTTTTTCACATCGATGGCGTGCCTTATAGCAAGGGCACGCTTTTCTCCGATTCCTTCCACTTTCTTTAATTCTTCTGAAGAGCTATCCATTAATTTTGAGAGAGAGCCGAAACGCTTTCCAATATTCAGAGCCACCTGAAGAGGAATTTTTGGTATCTTACGAATAAATCTTATACCTCTTGAAAATAGCGACATCTCCATAGTCTGAGCAGTTGAAGAAACTTCATATCCCATGAGTTTTGCCAGGAAGACATAGTTTGACATTTCTTTTTCTGACAAGGAAAAAAGTTTTTCAGTTAAAGCGTCGATTTCTTCAGTATCAGGAATCTTATTGGAAAAATCCAGCACGAGATTCTCAATCTCTTCGGTGACCCCACTCAGGATTTCATCAAATTGCATCTTGGGAATATCACCGTAATTACCCAATTCAGCCAGAGTCATCTCTTCGTCATTATATATTCGGAGAATCATGAGCCCCTTGTGTAAGGTTTTTATAACATCGTATAATGTTAAAACCGATGAAGATTCAAGTACATCGATCTCCTCAAGTCCCTTGTCAAACGCCTTTCGATATTGGTCAACGGTACCAACCGCCTGGTTGATGCGTGGAATAAGCAATTCAAGAGACCTCAGCACATGGCTATAATCATCATAAAAAAGGCTGATGGTCTTTTTTCGTTTTGAAATCGCCACAAGCATCTTGCCGGTTTGGCGTGCCATACGTTCGGCTGTTCTGTGCCGCATGCCAGTCTCAGATGAAGAAATGCTTGGATCTGGAATAAGTTGAACATTTGCAGCTATTATTCTATTCATATTTTCGTCAACTATGATTGCTCCGTCCATTTTTGTCAATTCATAAAGTTTGTTTGGATTGAATTCACAGTCAATCATAAAACCAAGCTGCATAAGAGGCTTATACTTCTCGAAATCGTCAACAAAAAAAAGCAATGCACCCGTATTAGCCGCCACGATCTGGTCTAAAGCAAACCTTAAGGGCGTTCCTGGGGAAACTATTCTCAATTTTTCCAGAAATTCTTTGCGATTCATGTATCGCCCCCCCTCAATCTCTTTAGGAACTCTCCTATATCTCTGACGGTTATCTCACCTTCAGGAGAATGAATGGTCGAAAATCCAGAGTTCTTCAATCTGTCAATTCTCCGATCAGAAAACATCGCAGACCTGATAGAGCCGTCCAGGCCAATTTCACCAAAAGCTGCAAATCCCTCAGGCAAAGGTTTATCAAAAAAAGCTGAAACTATTGAAGCCGCTATTGCGAGATCCACTCCAGGATCGCTTAGCTGAAGACCTCCAGCAACATTTACATATATATCGAGACTATCTAGTGGAATCCCAGCCCTTCGAGTAAGCACCGCTGCGATGAGTAATACACGGTCAAACGAAACTCCGTTGGAAAGTTTTCGGGGAGTTCCATAAAGAGGTTTTGATACCAGCGACTGAATCTCTACGAGAAATGTTTTCGAACCTTCCACAACAGCGGTAATAACGTTTCCAGGTGCAGGAATGTAATCTTCCACAAAAATTGTTGAAAGATCACTTATTTCTTCTAACCCCTTTGATGACATTTCCAAGACGGCAATTTCATCGGAAGGGCCAAAACGGTTCTTAGTTGTCCTGAGAAATCTGTAACCTGTTTTACTTGCTTCAAAATATAGGACAGTATCTACAAGATGCTCCACTAGCTTGGGACCAGCTATTTGCCCACCTTTGGTGACGTGTCCCACAATGAATACAGGAATACCATTCCCTTTTGCCAGTGATACTATGTAATTGGCACATTCTCTGACTTGAACCACACTTCCTGGAAGAGATGAGACACCCGGAAGTTTTAGGGTTTGTAGGGAATCAAATATAATCAGCGAGAACTCTTGTATATCAAGCGTGGTCAAAAAAGAGAGATCACCTGTTGTCATAACTTTAATATGTTCTCCGGTAATCTCTAAACGCTCAGCTCTGAGTTTTAATTGGCTTTCGGATTCTTCCCCAGAGATGTATAGGACAGGTTTATTGTCAGTTACGCGTGCTGCTGTTTGCAGCATAAGCGTGGATTTTCCAATGCCAGGCTCACCACTGATCAATACCACACTACCTGGCACAATTCCACCACCAAGAACTCTATCAATCTCCTTCATGCCAGAACTGAATCGTATATGCTCACTGGTTTGAATATCTGTTAGGGTTCTTGGGCCTTCAAAGTTCTTTGTTTCAACTGAAGTAGTAGGTTCAACGGATATTCTTACAGCAGTATTCCACTCCCCACACATGGGGCACTTCCCAAACCATGCTGGTGATTCATAGCCGCAGGAATTACATACATAAACCTGTTTCTTTTTCATGTATCCGCACTAACCTCAGCCTTTTTCTTGATAGCTCTTCTGAAAATGATTTTCTCATCCTGAGAAATAGCTGTAATGTTATCTCCATCTTTAAAGCGTCCTTTTAGCAGCTCTTCGGAGAGGGGATCTTCAACATAACGCTGTATGGCTCTTTTCAAAGGTCGAGCTCCGTAAACTGGATCAAATCCTTTTGTAACGAGGAAATCCTGAGCTGCTTCAGAAATGGTTAAAAGCATGCCCTTTTCGCTCAGACGTTTTCGCATATCACGCATAAGAATATTTATGATCTCTTTGATCTCTTTCTTGGTCAATTGATGGAAAACTACCATTTCATCAAGGCGGTTTAAAAATTCTGGTCTGAAAGTTCTTTTCACTTCTTCCAAAACCGAAGACTTCATAGACTCATATTCTTTGTCTTCCATACCAGAAGCGTCAATAAACCCTATGGAAGCTTTGGTTTTGTTTATGAATTCGCCACCAAGATTGCTTGTCATTATGATTATGCTATTTCTGAAATCCACATGGCGCCCCTGAGAATCTGTTAATTGCCCGTCATCCATTATCTGAAGCAATAAGTTGAAAATATCAGGGTGAGCCTTTTCTATTTCATCGAAAAGCACAACCGAGAAAGGCCTTTTTCGAACCTGTTCTGTGAGAGTACCACCTTCGTCGTATCCTACATATCCAGAAGGTGCTCCAATGAGT
>NZ_CEYIHJ010000099.1:0-6890 GCF_982836095.1 Kosmotoga sp. | reverse complement strand
AGTATTATATGGAGAAGGGGGATATTTAGAGGAAATGACAGCAGATTTTGAGCCCAGATTCAGGGAGGCAAGGTCATATATTAGAAGTGCAAAGGAGGACATGGGGATGGCGGGGAGGAGTGAAGACGAAGATGACAGGGATAGGAGAATAAGAACAGCTTTTAACAGCTTGTTCCATACAGCGAGGTTAGCAGCAATGAGTTATTCGGCAACTGAGAATACGAGATGGGGAGGCATAAGGAGGAGATTGCCCCTGCCTTACAGAGCTGAATTCGAGGAGTTCATTAACACGTTGCATGTAGATTGTTTCTACAATGGTAATTATCCAGCGAATTACGAAGAAGAGTTCGGGAAGTGGTATAAGAAAGTAGAAGAATTTGTAAGTAAATTGTAAGAGAAAAGGGGGAGATGATTACTATTTCTTTAATTTGGAATATATCATCTTAGCAGTTGCCTTCTTGCTTTTGACTTTCGCAATACCAGGGTAAAAGCAATAAATACCAACGGAGAGAGAACTTTTCTCGTTCTCAAGGCCTTTGATTTTTGTTGATATAGCAGGAATAGTGATGGGATTCATTGATACTTTAATGCTGGGTTATTTCTGCAGGGCTTATGAAGTCGGAATATATAATTTAGATGCCGAATTAGCTACTAACGTCCGAATTGTACCGATGACAGGCACAATCTATTCTTTGTTTGGTAATTGTTGGACAGTTTCTGAAGTAAGCAGAAAAGAAAGATGAGTTATTGCCTATAATTTGCAGGAAATAACATGCCCGAATACAAACTGTTTGCACAGCGCGTTTGTTGGACTCGCAGGAATCACGAATCACATCGTAAGCCTGCGTGGATTAATATTAATTCCAATTAAATTAACAAAAACATTGGATGAAAGCTTTATATAAGTGATACAAAGTAAATACATATAAAAGGTGATTCCCATGACAAAAAATGTAATACAAATAAGGATGCCTGAGAAACTGGCTAAAGACATAGAAGGGCTTGTTAAAAAAGGGCTTTACAAAAATAGAACCGAAGTAGTGATAGATGCGGTTCGACATTTTTTGGGGCGTGAAAAGAAGAGCGATATAGCGTTGCTTATTGAAAGGCAGCTTATTGGAAAAAGCGAGAAAACGGGTTACAGCAAAAAAGAGCTGGATGAGTTATGGGATAAGGTCAGGCAGGGTGAAGCGTGGAAGAAATGTTTTGGAGAGAGTCCCGACGAAGTAATGGCTACCTCGATGGATATGATAAACCGTTTAAACGCCTTTATTGAAGATCAGTGTTATCGAAAGTAAAAACTTTAACCTTTCCCTGCTAATCTGTGCCTTTTTCAATATGTGATGCAACGTTCCTTTCTTCAACTCCCTTCCGTGATGCACTGGGATGGGTATCACAACTCTTTCACCATCAATTATCTTCTCATAGAACCGATGACTGCCTTTTTGTCGAATAAATGCGAATCCCTCTTTTCCAAGGATTTTTATTAACTTCTCTGCTGTTATAGCTGGTAACTTAGACATTTGCCGCCAATTCCAGTTTTCTCACCAACACCTCCCCGATTTTAAAGTAGGGGATATTATTTACACCAATGATTTCAATATAGCCTTCAGCTGCTTCTTTCATCATAGATATTGCCTCCTCAACTGTCTCGCCCTCTGTCGTGATATCTAATTCCGGGCAATAGGCAACATATCCTCCCACTTCTTGGTCAGGTGTCAATTCTACGGCTATCTCTATCTTTTTAAACATCTTCTCCTCCTATGATAAATGATACGGATATGATAAAGGGTATGGTTTGTGTGTATATAAAAGTTTCTTAAGGGTTATGATTTTATTGGGAAGAATGTTTTTACATCTTTATTTCATTGCGTAAAATAGCCAAAGCAAACTTTTAGAAAAAGTTTGATCAAAAAGGTTTCACGGGAATGCTAATAGGAAGAGCGTTTGGCTATGGCTCAAGATTGATAATTGCACGATTAGGAGCAAGCGATTAGCATTTATTTTGTTCTGGCACGCAAGCTGGATTTCAATTCATGTTTTTCACGATGCGAACCTGACACCAATACTGAGAATTTTCGCAATTGGGATTCCATTTTCTGTTTTAGCAAGTAATTTTCTTTCCGTCACAGTTGGATTTCAAGATATGAGATATAATGTTTATGCACAATACATATTCCAGGAGCCTTTAAAGTTAGCGGTAATTGTTGTTCTTCTCCTATTGGGGTTAGGTGTTGTTGGTGCAGCATGGGGTTGGGTCTTGCAATAATTGTTATGCCATTCATAGCTTTTTACTTCTTAGAGAAGAAGGTTTTTCCCGTTTTCAAAATGAAAGTGAAAGTGATTTTGGAGGATAAGGAGCTTTTTGCTTTCTCTTTTCCTATGCTTTTTGCTTGTATCGCAGGTTTAGTAATGGGCTGGACAGATACGCTAATGCTTGGATATTTTGCCTCATCTGCGGATGTAGGAATTTATAACGCGGCTTTGCCAACCGCACAGCTAATAAGAAGCATTCCAGCGGCTTTTGCTACTATTTTTTTCCTGTTATATCTGAACTCTATGCGAGAAACAGAATGGATGAGCTAAGAAAAAACTGTAGCGTAGTTACAAAATGGATGCTTCGCTTAACTCTCTTGCTTATCTCTCCTGCTTTTCTGATAATAACGCTTTTCTCGGAGCAAGCCATCCGCGTTTTATTTGGCGCAGAGTATATGCAGGAGCGACTTGCTTTACCACTCCTTTAAACAGCTCAAACCCTAAACATTTAAATATAGACTGAATCTAAATTATAAAACATGGGAACAATCACTGTAAATATTAAGGATGAAGTAGAAAAAGAGTTTAGAGCGGTTGCCAGTAGTGCTCACGGAGATAAAAAGGGATATTTAGAAAAAGCAGTCACGGAAGCGATGCAGAGATGGATAGAAGAAAAGAGGCAAGGAAAGATTGCGGAAAGGGAGCTAAAACTATTGGAGAAGGGATTTAACTTTGGAAAGAAGTTGTATAAGACGAGAGATGAGCTGCATGAGCGATGAAATTTGTTTAATCGATACAAACATACTGGTCTATGCGTATGATGAAAGTGAGGGAAAGAAGCATGAAATATGTGAGCGTCTGATCGATGAATGCTGGAGATTGAAGGAGAAGTACAGCATCTCAATACAAAATTTATCAGAGTTTTATGTTGTTATCACAAAGAAGGTTGAAAAGCCAGTGCCTATGGAAACGGCAAAGGAAATTATAGGGGATATTATCGAGTTTCAAAACTGGATAGTTATGGATTACGATGCACATACTATTCTTTCAGCGATTGAAATAAATATGATGTATGAGGTGCATTATTGGGATGCTTTAATTGCCGCAACAATGAGAGAAAACAAGATATTCAGTATCTACACGGAAAACGGTGATTTCAAGAGTATTCCATGGGTAAAGGTTACAAATCCTTTTGAAGTAACAACTGATTGATATATATGCACGCAGCCAAAAAATCGCATTTTCGATGTTGGCATAACTTTCTTCGTCTTGTTTCAAAAGAATAAAATAAGATTTGAATAGTGGAATTAACACATGACTGAATACAAACTATTCGCACAGCGCGTTTGCTGGACTCGTGGGGATCACGAATCTTATTTTTAGCCTGTGAGGTTTAATCGTAATCCCAATTTTAACAAAGACCTTGAGTGAAAGCTTTATATAAGTGATACAAAGTAAATACATATAAAAGGTGATTCCCATGGCAAAAAATGTAATACAAATAAGAATGCCTGAGAAACTGGCTAAAGACATAGAAGGGCTTGTTAAACAGGGGCTTTATAAAAATAGAACCGAAGTAGTGATAGATGCTGTTAGACATTTTTTGGGTAGTGAAAAGAAGAGCGATATAGCGTTGCTTATTGAAAGGCAGCTTATTGGAAGAAGCGAGAAAACGGGTTACAGCAAAAAAGAGTTGAATGAGTTATGGGATAAGGTCAGGCAGGGTGAAGCGTGGAAGAAACGTTTTGGAGAGAGTCCAGATGAAGTAATGGCTACATTGAGGGCAAGAAGATGACCTTTATTGACACCGATATTTTTGTAATCGATAAGTTATTCCCAAACGATGATAGATATGAGATAAACAAGGTGTTTTTAAATGAAGCGGAAGAAAAATTCACCTCGATATTTAATCTATTTGAATTGCTTGGTATAGCATCCTTCAATCTAAACGGAATAGAGTTAATGAAATTATTTAAGGGATTTGAAGAAGTTTATGGTTTGAAGATACTATATCCTTCAACTGCTTTCATTTCGGTAAACGAATTTGTAGAGAGCCTTTTTGAAGAGGCATTTCAAAAAATAAAGTTGAGAATGAATTTTCAAGATGCGTTGATCTTAATGGTTGCAGAACAGCATCATTGCACAAGATTTGTCACATGGAATACAAAGCATTTCGGCGATCGCACTTACATGAGCGTTCAAACACCAAAAGAGTTCTTAGACTTGAGATAATAAGAGAATAAAATGCCAGGCGAAGATTTCTTAGGGGAATCGCTGCGTAAAATAGCCAAAGCAAACTTTTAGAAAAAGTTTGATCAAAAAGGTTTCATCGGCACTGGTATAGGCATGTTCTTCGCCTATTTAGGCATGATGATTGTGGCGAGATTCTTAGGACCTACTGGTTTCGGGTTGATTTCACTGGCTTTGCAGCGATAACAATGCTACAACTCTTTCTTTGGTAAAATTGTCATGAATGAAAAACAAAGTTTATATAAGAATGTAAAAATAAGATAACTTGGTGAGAAGATGAGAATAATCTTTAGTGCGCTGATAAGGGAAGAAAAGGAAGGCAGATATTCTGTTTTATGTCCGGAATTAGGAGTTGCAAGCCAGGGAGAGGCGATAGAAGAGGCTAAAGAGAACATTGTTGAAGCGGTAGAACTATATCTTGAGACTGCGAGGGATTTGGGGATTTTAGAAGGTGTATTGGAGGAAGCTGGAATTGATTTGAAGGGGGCTAAAGATAGTGTTGTGCTGAGTGAATATATTACTACGCCACTGCAAGCGTGTTTAGAATGAGGAAATTGCCTATCCTTTCTGCAAAGGAAATTATAAAAGTGTTAGAGAAGAGATAGATTTTTTGAGTTATTGGAGAAATAATGGGAAGCAATCAATGCCAAACGAAGAATACCTGAAAGAATCGCTACGAAAAATAGCGAAAGGCGCGGGGATAGGCTTCACTGGAAGTTTTATAGGAATGGCACTTGGCTATTTCTCAAAGAATGATCATTGCGTTAGGTGCATTCGATATTAATACTAATAGTTCTAAAGCAAAGAATTGAGATGAGAAGTAATTGTGTGATGATTAGGGAGAAGCTGATAAGGGACGAAGTGATAGTTTGCATAGTGGGTTTAGGCTATGTAGGTCAGCCATTAGCAGAAGCGTTCTCTAAGAGTCAGAAAATCATAGGATTCGACGTAGAGGAAAATAAGATAAGAAAGCTTAATGAAACCAGCAGTAATAACAATATTACTTACACAACAGACCCCTCTTTGATCGAACAAGCAGATTTCATCATAACTGCAGTCCCAACGCCGGTGACGAAATCGAAAGAACCCGATTTGTCGTATGTGAAATCAGCTGCTGAGATCATTGGCAAGAACATGAAAAAGGGCAGTGTTGTCGTTCTTGAATCAACCGTTTATCCAGGCGTTACAGAAGAAATAGTAAAGCCGATACTGGAGGAAGAATCAAGGATGAAATGTGGGGGAAAATTTCAAGATTGGCTACTCGCCAGAGAGAATAAATCCTGCTGATGATGAGCATTCGTTGGAGAAGATAACGAAGATCGTTGCAGGAATGGACGAAGAAACAACAGATATTCTCGCTGAGCTTTATGGAAATATAACGAATGTTTACAAAGCAAAGGACATCAGAACCGCAGAAGCAGCAAAAGTTATAGAGAACATCCAGCGGGATTTGAACATCGCTTTGATGAACGAGCTTTCGCTTATTTTCGATAAGATGAATTTGAATACAAAAGCAGTTTTAGAAGCTGCGGCAACGAAATGGAACTTTCATCGGTATTCACCGGGTTTGGTCGGAGGGCATTGTATACCGGTTGACCCTTATTACCTCGTGTATAAGGCAAGAGAACTGGATTATCACCCACAAGTAATACTGGCTGGGCGAGCAATAAATGACTACATGCCAAAGCATGTCGCGGGGATGGCGATAAAGGGCTTGAATGAAGTAGGGAAGGTTATCAAAGGCTCGAAAGTTTTGATTATGGGTTTGACTTACAAAGAAAATGTGCCGGATACGAGAGAATCGCCGGTAAGAGAAATGGTGAAAGAGCTGAAGGAATTTGGGGTTGACGTTTATGGATATGACCCTTTGTTGAGCAAAGAAGGGATAGAAGCATTCGGTGTGAGAGCTTTGGATAATCTGGATGTGAAGGTGGATTGCGTGATTATGGCAGTGGCGCATGATGAATTCAAGAAGATGAAATTGGAGGAACTTAAAAGGATGATGAATGCTAAGCCGGTGTTGATAGATATAAGGAGAATGTTTGATGAAGATGAAACTAAGAGGAAAGGATTTTATTATAGGAGTTTGTAATTGTGTTAGCTTGCTAAAAAGAAGAGGGGATAAAATGAAAGATATAACAAACATGGAAAAAAAATGGATGAAATGCACCAGATAAAGCTATTAGCAGCGATAGGGCTTTATAAAACAAGGAGTGGAGAGCTGAAGAAGGCAATAAAAAATCTAAAATATGGTCGTGAGAAGAGGGCAGAAGAGGTGAGGAGAATATTGGATAATGCTCTGAAGGAGGATTTAAGTTTACTGATAAAGCGAATGAGGGGAAAGGAAGAGCATCAATGACGGTTTTCTACTTAGATTAAAATCT
>NZ_CEYIHJ010000098.1:2497-6906 GCF_982836095.1 Kosmotoga sp. | reverse complement strand
GCGAGAGGTGCGCCAAGCTTTTCCGCAAACTTGCTCGCTCTTTTTACACCACCTATATCAGGAGAAACAACGACAACATTTTTCACATCAACGATGTTGTTGTTCAAAAAGTGCTTTGAAAAAACAGGAAAACTCCAAAGATTATCAACAGGTATGTCGAAAAAACCTTGAATCTGCTCTGCATGGAGGTCAACGGTAACTATTCTTGTAGCACCAGCGATGGTTAATAAATTCGCAACAAGTTTCGCGGTAATGGGGTCTCTTCCTCTTGCTTTTCTGTCCTGGCGAGCGTAACCGTAGTAGGGAATAACAGCAGCAATGGAATTCGCTGAAGCCCTTTTGAAAGCATCGATCATGACCAGTAATTCCATCAGGTTTTCATTTACGGGAGTTGATGTTGATTGAACGATAAAAACATCGTGCCCCCTTACGGTTTCATCAACCTTGATGTTAATCTCACCATCTGAAAATCTCCCCATCACACAACTTCCCAATTGTATGCCCATGTGGCGGGCGATTTTTTCGGCGAGTTGAATATTCGAAGTGCCTGCAAAGAGTTTCATTTCATTAGAATGAAAAGGCATAAGTTCATTCTCCCTTCTCGCTTTTTCTGTATCGATCGACCTTGTTTACCTGTTTTGCTCTCCCCAATCCGAGGGAATAATCTGGAACATCTTCAGTGATAACTGAACCAGCTCCTATGACAGTTTCCTTGCCTATATTTACAGGGGCAACGAGAGCTGTATTACTACCTATAAAGGCACCATCTCCAATAACAGTTCTGTGTTTCTTTTTACCGTCGTAATTACAGGTTATCGTACCAGCACCGACGTTAACATTTTCCCCGACTTCAGAATCACCAATATATGAAAGATGCTGGGCCTTGCTGCCTTTTCCGATAGTGGATTTCTTAACTTCTACGAAATTGCCGATTTTAACCTCTTCCAGCAAAACAGCACCCGGCCTTAATCTGGAAAAAGGTCCAATTGAGCAATGGGCATGAACCATTGCTCTGTCGATTTCAGATCTAACAATTGTGACATCATTTTGTATTGTTGAATCGAAAACACGAGTAAAAGGGCCAATGTTGCATCTTTCACCTACTGTGGTATTGCCATAGATAAAGGTCATAGGTTCAATTATCGTGTCCTTTCCGATGATTACATCTGGACCAATATACGTGTTTTCTGGATCTATTATTGTTACGCCATTTAACATGTGCTTGTGGTTTATTCTTTGTTGTGCCACCCTTTGTGCTTTGGACAACTGCACTCTGTCGTTGATTCCAAGGGATTCTTGAGGATCGTTCAAAATGACTCTTTTTGCCTTCTTGGCGAATTGTACCACGTCTGTGAGATAATATTCCCCCTGGGCATTATTAGGCGACAGTTTTTTCAAAGCATCTCTCAAAAACTGCGAATCAAAAATATAAATGCCAGTATTTACCTCGTTTATTTCTTTCTCCTCTGGTGAAGCGTCTTTAGCTTCTATTATACGTATCCTGCCGTTTTGTTCGATAACCCTTCCATATTCAGCAGGGTTATCGAGTTTCATAGTCAATACAATTGCTTCAAACCCCTCAGCTGACTCTCTTACAAGCATTTTAAGAGTTTCAGGTTCAATAAAGGGAACATCACCTGGAATAACCAGAATCTGATCATCACTGTTTATCGTTTCCATGGCTTGTATGGTTGCATGGCCTGTCCCGAGTTGTTCTTGTTGCCTTACATTTTTGATTCCTTCAGGCAATAATTCCTCAACCAGCTCAGCTCTATAACCGGTTACCACTGTTATGTCTTCAGTTTTTATCCCGGCTTCAAAAATGGAAGAAATCACCCAGTTTACCATTGGCTTACCGAGGATTTTATGAACCACCTTTGGCAAGCTGGATTTCATTCTTTTACCCAGCCCCGCTGCCAAAACGATCGCTTTCATTTTTTCTCCCCCTTTAGATGTTATATGTTTATCGGTAATTTTTCATATCAAAAGTGAAAACCACTCATTAACGTATCTTTTTCAAGGCTTCTTTGATCAATTCACCAGTTTCAATATGGGGTAGTTCCTTCAATACTTTAGAAACGGTTTTAATGGTTATTCTCCTATCAAAGCCAAGTGAAGTTAGTGCATTAATTGCATCTTCAATTCTCGGGTCATCTGGCACCAGTGTTCCGGATTCGATTCCCGTCTCGAAGAGATGTCCAATTTCAGCGACTAAACGTTCCGCGGTTTTTTTCCCAAGTCCAGGTAAATGTGAAAGCCCCTCCAAATTTCTGCTGGCGATCAGTGCTTTCAAATTACCGGGTGTTGTTCCAGATAAAATTTTCAATGCGAGTTTGGGACCTATTTTGTTTACCCTAATCAAAGCAGAAAAAACCTCAAATTCCTCATCTGTAAGGAACCCAAAAAGCTCAGGTGCCTTATCTTGAGGAAAACTCATATATGTGAGAAAATCGCAACGTTCACCCACCTTTAGCTTTTCTACGGTAGATAATGGACAATTCAATCCGAAAGTGAAAAAACCGGCTTTAATCAACACATAATTTCCATTGATTTTTTTGACAACACCTTCAAGACCTTCAAGCATTTTCCTTTCCTCCAAGAATAGCCTGCCTTATTTCACTCACTAAATATAGTGACCCAACACAAAAGACAACAGGTTTTTCTGTATTTAAAAGCTCGTAAAAGGCGATTTCAGGATTTTCAATATAGATAACGTTATCCACATATTTCTTCCATTCGCGAAAAACCTTTTCTGGCGATGTGCTGCGATGACTACTAACCTTGGTGACAATAACCTCGCTGGAAATCGGTGAAAGCAATCTGATGTTATTCATATAGTCTTTGTCATCAAGGACACCAAAAAGTAATCTTATTTTCTGGTTGCCAAAATAATTTCTAACACTCTCGACAAAAGTCCGGGTTCCATCGGGGTTATGGGCACCATCGAGAATGATTCCTTTTCCAAAAGCCTTTAATAGCTCGAATCTGCCAGGCCATTGTACTTTGGAGAGTCCCTTTTTCAAAATGTCTGACGAAAGTTTCATGTTTAACCTTTTACTGGCAATTTCAAGGGTTTTGATTGCAATAGCAGCGTTCTGATATTGATGGGCACCGTTTAAAGAAAGTGGCAAATTGTTATGATGATTTTCGCCGACATAATTAAAAAGATTATGTCCAATAGACATCTTCTGAGGTTGAACATAAAAATCCCGCCAGAAAAAATACGTATCTGCGCCATTTTCTTTGGCAATTTTTTCAATTACCCGCCTGATGACTGGCCTGGTGACTCCAGACACAACAGGGGCTCCCGGTTTAATTATACCCGCCTTTTCCTTGGAAATTTCATTTTCAGTGTTTCCAAGTATTTTGCGGTGATCCAAGCCAACGGTAGTAATCACCGAAACTAAGGGTTTTTTAATAACATTACTGGCATCGTACTTGCCTCCTAGTCCAACCTCTATGACCGCAACATCCACTTTTTCTTGTCTAAAATAGTGAAAGGCCATTGCTGTGACAACTTCAAAAAAACTTGGGGCAAAATCCTCTTCTTTTTTATCCATCTTATTTAAGTGAGGCATAATATACTCAAGAAGCGACACGACTTTGCTTTTGGAAATCAACTGCCCATTAATCTGAAATCTTTCGCGGAAAGAGATTATATGCGGGGAAATGTTAAGCCCAACTTTCAATCCCATTTGGGCTAACACAGAAGTGATCATTGCTGCAACACTTCCCTTTCCATTTGTTCCGGTGATATGAATCACAGGATAGCTATCTTGTGGGTTTCCGATTCTATCCATTAATTCTTTAATGCGAAAAAGACCGTATTTTATCTTGCCATACGGTCTTGAGTTGTAAAGATATTCGATAGACTCTTTGTAATTCATGATTCTAAACCTTCAGGTCAGCAATGAGGTTTTTGACCCTCTCCAATTGTGCCTTCATTTCATTATGCTTTTCCCTTGTTTCTTCTACAACATCTTCAGGGGCTTGGTTAATGAACTTTTCATTGCTGAGTTTTCGTTCAAGCCTTGAAACTTCTGAGTTGAGGGTGCTGATTTTCTTTTCAAGCCGCTTCAATTCAGCATTAAGGTCGATTTCACCAAGTTCAACATAAAGGGTGAATTTATCAGATGTATAAGCAGCTGCACTTCCACTCTGTTTTGATTTCTCATGATGCAGCTTGTAAGAATTCGATAGTGAAGAGATCATAGTAGAAATCTTTTCTTCAAGAGGTACTCCAACGTAGTGAATTTTCACCTTGGCTGAAGGGGGAATGTTCATTTCCGCTTTCAAACTACGTATCCCTTTAACAATGTCCATGATTTGCTGGTATGTACCTTCTGCGTCAGGATCTATTAGATCATCATTAACACAGGGCCAGTCACTGACGATAATAGCCTCACCCT
>NZ_CEYIHJ010000098.1:741-2460 GCF_982836095.1 Kosmotoga sp. | reverse complement strand
GAAGTTTTTGCCACAGCTCTTCAGTGATAAAAGGCATAAAGGGATGCAACAGCTTCAGTGAATTGTCCAGAACTTTGACGAGTACGTTTTGAGCGACTTTTCTTTCTTTCCCGGTGTCCTTCAAACGTTCCTTGACACTTTCGATATACCAGTCACACAGCTCATTCCAAATGAAGGAATAGATTTTTTTTGCAGCTACGTTGAAATCATAACTTTCCAACGCTTCTGTAACTATTTCCACGGTTCGCTGAAGTCTTGAAAGAATCCAGCGATCTTCTAACTCAAGATCCAGCGAAGCGATTTCAGCAGCTTCATAACCTTCAAGATTCATTATTACAAATCTGGTTGCATTCCAAATTTTATTTGCAAATTTCCTATAAGAGTCAAAAAAGCGGGAATCCAACTTAATATCTCGGCCTTGAGCCGCCAACATGGCAAGCGTAAACCTCATGGGATCAGCACCATACTCTTCGATTACTTCAAGTGGGTCAATCCCATTACCCAGGGATTTTGACATTTTTCTACCCTTTTTGTCTCTTACAAGCTGATGGATATAAACATGAGAAAAAGGCTTCTCGTCCATGAACTGGTATCCAGCCATGATCATTCTTGCAACCCAGAAGAAAATTATGTCAAAAGCTGTAAAAAGGGTACTTGTTGGATAGAAAGTTTTCAAATCCTCAGTCTTTTCAGGCCAGCCAAGTGTGGTAAAAGGCCAAAGCTGGGAGCTGAACCAGGTATCAAGTACGTCTTCATCCTGGTGGATATTGCTGGATCCGCAGTGAACACATTTTTTCAAATCTTCTTCAGAAGCCATAGTGGCACCGCAATCGTCGCAGTACCATACCGGAATCCGATGCCCCCACCATAATTGCCTGGAAATGCACCAATCCCGGATTTCATACATCCAGTTAAGATAAACTTTTTTCCAACGCTTTGGATAAAAGACGATTTCACCGTTTTCAACCGCTTCAATAGCTCGTTCTGCGAGGGGCTTTGTTCTTACGAACCATTGGTCAGATAGAAGAGGTTCAATAGTTGTATTGCAGCGATAGCACTTGCCTACGGCGTGCTTTATTGGTTCAATTTTGATGAGATAACCCTGTTCTTCAAGGTCTTTGACAACGGCTTTCCGAGCTTCTATTTTATCCATTCCCGCGTATTTACCGCCGTTTTCATTTATTATATCGTCTTTTCCTATTACTTCGATTATTTCAAGATTATGTCTTAACCCAATCTGAAAATCGTTTGGATCATGTGCTGGCGTAACTTTTAGGCAACCTGTTCCCAGAGAAGGATCCACATATATATCAGATATGACCGTGAGTTCCCTACCCACTAAGGGCAGAATTACCTTCTTGCCTATAAGTGCCTTGTACCTTTCATCGGATGGGTGAACGGCAACGGCGGTGTCAGCCAACATTGTTTCTGGCCTTGTAGTGGCAATGACTACATGTCCCGAACCATCTTTAAATGGGTATTTGATATGGTAAAATGCTCCTTCTTCGTCTTCATGCTCAACTTCTTCATCGGAAAGGACTGTATGACAACGAGGACACCAATTGACAATGTATTTTCCTTTGTATATCAGTCCCTCATTGTATAACTCAACAAATGCTTTCTTCACGGCGCGATTTAAACCATCATCAAGAGTGAAACGCTCTCTGGACCAATCCACCGAAGCTCCAATGGCCTTTATTTGTTCGACAATCCGGGCTC